>JBDSUI010000067.1:0-10367 GCA_039927795.1 Pseudoxanthomonas sp. | reverse complement strand
CCGCCCCCACTCCGACGCCATTCGCCTTGCAGATACGGCCACGCCGCTTTGGTGCCGGCCGCATTCATTCCTCGCAGCGCGGTTCATCGGGAACGCTTCGGGTAATACCTCGATCCACTGCTGGTCTTTCGACGTCCGCGCCTTGCGTGGGCGCTTGTGGCCGTCTTGATCGAAATACTGGAGCTTCATCGAATGTCTTTTGAAAACCTCGGGCTTTCGCCCTTCCTGCTGCGTGCCCTGAAAGAACAGGGCTACGACACACCTACTCCCATCCAGACCCAGGCCATTCCCCTGGCGCTGGCCGGCCACGACCTGATGGCGGGCGCGCAGACCGGCACCGGCAAGACCGCCGCGTTCGGCCTGCCGCTGTTGCAGCACCTGGGCCCCTCGCCGCAGGCCGTCAATGGCGTGCGCAAGCCCCGCGCGCTGATCCTGGCCCCTACCCGCGAGCTGGCCGTGCAGGTGCACGACAGCCTGCGCGATTACAGCAAGTACCTGCGCATCCCCAGCACCACCATCTACGGCGGCGCCGGCATGGGCCCGCAGCAGGACGCATTGCGTCGTGGCGTGGACCTGATCGTGGCGACCCCGGGTCGTCTGATCGACCACATGGACCGCCGCAACGTCGACCTGTCGGGCATCGAGATCCTGGTGCTGGACGAGGCCGACCGCATGCTCGACATGGGCTTCCTGCCGGCGATCCAGCGCATCCTGGCCAAGCTGCCCAAGCAGAACCGGCAGACCCTGCTGTTCTCGGCGACCTTCGTCGACAGCATCAAGAAGCTGGCGATGGAGTTCATGCACGAGCCCAAGCAGATCCAGGTCACGCCCAGCAATACCGTGGTCGACACCATCAGCCACCGCGTGCATCCGGTCGACGGCACCCGCAAGCGCGAGCTGCTGCTGCACATCCTGGCCGCCGATTCGCGCAAGCAGACGCTGGTCTTCGGCCGCACCAAGCATGGTTGCGACAAGCTGACCAAGTACCTGGAACAGTCCGGCATCAAGGCCGCGGCGATCCACGGCAACAAGAGCCAGGGCGCACGCCTGCGCGCCCTCAAGGACTTCAAGGCCGGCCGCATCAACGTACTGGTAGCTACCGACATCGCCGCGCGCGGCATCGATATCGACCAGCTGCCGATGGTGATCAATTTCGACCTGCCGATGGTGGCCGAGGACTACGTGCACCGCATCGGCCGCACCGGCCGCAACGGTTCGCAGGGCGAGGCGATCTCGCTGGTCGCGCAGGACGAAGCCAAGCTGCTGCGTGCGATCACCCGCATGCTGAAGCGCGACGTGGAAATCCGCGACGTGCCTGGTTTCGAGCCGATGCGTCCGATCCGCTGGGGCAACGACAACCCGCCGAATGAGCGTCCGGGCGGCAACAACGCCCCGCGCCGTGCCAGCACCGCACGTCGCCCGCATTCCGATGCGCCGCGTCACGCGCATGCCGGTCCGAAGCAGCGCAGCGCCAACCCCGCCGGTGCCGGTCAGCGCGATGGCACGCGCAGCCCGAACCCGTATCGCCAGGGTGCGCGTCCAACGCGTTGATCAGTTGACTTGATAGAACAAGAAAGGCTGGCCTTCGGGCCGGCCTTTTTCTTGTTTATGGCGTTGGCTTCTTTGCAGTAGGAACTTCATCACCGACGCTCTTTGCAAAAAGCGTCGGGGCTGAAGTCCCTCCTACAAGAGCGCTCCACAGGGCAGCGCACGCCTCTCCAAGGTCTGACAACCCCTCACTCGCCTACAATGCCGCCCATGGACATCTTCAAGATCTTCACCCTAGAAGCCGCGCACCGGCTTCCCAACGTGCCGCCGGGCCACAAATGCGCGCGCCTGCATGGTCATTCGTTCCGCATCGAGGTGCGCGTTGGCGGTGAACCGGGTGCCGACACCGGCTGGGTGATGGACTTCGGCGACATCAAGGCCGCCTTCCAGCCGATCTACGACCAGTTGGACCATCACTACCTCAACGACATCGAGGGCCTGGAGAACCCGACCAGCGAGCGGTTGGCGATCTGGGTCTGGGAACGCCTCGAGCCGGTTCTTCCGGCGCTGAGCGAGATCGTGATCCACGAGACCTGCACCTCCGGCTGCCGCTACCGCGGGTAGAGCCGCCTTGCCCGCGATGCCTGGGCGCTTTTGTAGGAGCGGGCCTTGCCCGCGATGCTCTTGATCCGTATCCGGAAGAACTAAAAGCAACGCTGGCAACGCCAGTTCCTGCAACGGGCTCTTGCAAGCATTTGATTCTAAACGGTTCATGACCGTTCGTCGGATTCCATACACCTGTTGTTGCATTGCAACATATGGATCTGTATATTGCACTGCAACAAGGTCGTAAGACCCCTCACAACTCCGGAGACACACCATGTCCGCACAGCTCAACGAGCAGTTCACCACCTTCACCCACCAGTTCGCTGCTGCCGCTTCGCGTGCCAATCGTCTGGCCCTGGAAAGTGCCGAGACCATCTTCGGCGTGCAGCTGAAGACCTTCGAAAAGAACGTCGAAGCCACCACCGCGTTCTTCGGCGAGCTGTCCGAGATCCGCGACGTTGAAGCCTACAAGACCGTCTGGCCGAAGGGCCTGCAGATTGCCAAGGACAATGCCGAGCGCGTTGCCGCTGCCGGCCAGGAAGTCATCGGCCTGACCTTGCAGACCAACGAAGCCATTGGCCAGCTGGCCAAGAACCAGTTCGAAGCCGCCAGCGAAACCGCGCAGGCGAACGTGGCCAAGGCGACCAAGGCCGCCAAGGGCAAGTAAGCGCTTCGCAACCAGTAGTGCGTTTATTGCGCGGGTCCCTCCCCCCGCGCAGCCGACCCGGCCGCTCTTAGCGGCCGGGTTTTTTATTGCGGCGATTCTTCCGCAAGGGCGGGCGCATCCCCAGCCGCGGCGGTGCGGCGTTCGCGACTTGCATCGCGCCTCTTAGCTGCGCGACAGGTTGAGGCCGGCGTGCTCGAGATGCAGCGCCCGCGCCAGCTGGCCTGCCGTTTCGCCTGGCTGATAAGGCAATCTTCCCCAGCACGGCGCCTGTATTCGTGCAGCCAGCATTTCGAAATTCTCGTCCTGCCGCTGCATCGCCGGGTCGACATGATTGGCAATCCAGCCCGCCAGTGCGCAACCAGCCTCAGCGATGGCGCGCGCGGTCAGGCGCGCATGATTGATGCAACCCAGGCGCATCCCGACCACCAGCACCACCGGCACGCGCAGACTGCGCACCAGGTCGGCCTGATCCAGGCCAGCAGACAGAGGTGCGGCCCAGCCACCGACTCCTTCCACCACCACCGCATCGGCACTTGCCTGCAAGTGATGGAAGGCCGAAACCATGACTTCCATGCGGATCTCGACACCGGCATCGCGTGCCGCCAGTTCCGGCGCCAGCGCGGCCGGCAATGCATAGGGATTGAGGTCGGCGTAAGCCGGACGTGGATCGCTTGCAGCCAGCAGGGCCAGGGCGTCTTCGTTGCGCCACTGACCTTGTTCCAGCGTGCATCCGCTGGCCACCGGTTTCATGCCCACTGCGCGCAGGCCGCGCGCGCGCAAGGCGTGCAGCAATGCAGTGGAGGCCACTGTCTTGCCTATGCCGGTGTCGGTGCCGGTGATGAAGAAAGCGCTCATCAATTCGCTACTTTCAGAGCAGCAAGCTGCAAGTATTCGACCCTGGTTACCGGTTTTTGCGCCATTCTTCGTTCTCTTTGTATTCGGTCCGAGTCCCGGGACCCAACCCGTCCGTCTTCGTCAATGGATAGAATCGTCCCATGTCTTTCACCACCCAGACCCTGGCCGGCAGCAAGCCGGAACAGTATGCGCAGCTTGTCGCGCAAGCACGCGCCCTGATCCACGCAGAGCCCGACCGCGTCGCCAATGCAGCCAATATCGCTGCTTTGGTCTATCACGCGCTACCCCACCTCAATTGGGTCGGTTTCTATTTCTATGATGGCAAGGAACTGGTGGTAGGCCCGTTCCAGGGGCAGCCTGCCTGTGTGCGCATTGCATTGGACAAGGGCGTGTGCGGCGCTGCGGCGCGCACCCGGCAGACCCAGCGCGTGGCCGATGTGGAGGCGTTCCCCGGCCATATCGCCTGTGATGCGGCGTCGCGTTCGGAACTGGTGGTGCCGTTGGTGCACGCCGGTGCGCTGGTCGGTGTATTCGACCTGGACAGCCCCTTGGTGAATCGCTTCGACGACGAAGACCAGCAAGGTCTCGAAGCGATTGCCACCGCCTTTCTGGAGTCACTCACATGACGGCTGCCCCGCCCATCAAGATGCGCAACATCGGTCCCAAGTCTGCTGCCTGGCTGCGCCAGGTCGGCCTGCGCACCCAGGAAGAAATCTCAACCGCCGGCGCGGTGGACGCCTTCATGCGGGTCAAGCGCGCGGGCTTTCGCCCCAGCCTGAATCTGCTGTACGCATTGGAAGGCGCGCTGGCGGACTGTCACTGGCAAGAAGTGCCCGAGGCACGTCGGCACGTGCTGGTCGCCGAGTACGAAGCGGCCGCCGCGCTGCTGCCGCCGCCCCGCGGGCGACCAGCAGCCGGACCGGTGACAACGACCCAGATGAGCGAAGAAGAAACGCCTGCATTCGATTTTCCAGACGACGCAGCAGGCGACGACACGCGCGCGTAAGCCACCTTTTTGCTTGCGCCTTCAATGCCGGGCTCACGCGGATGCGTGTGCACACGCCTGCAATCATTGCGGGAACCATTGGCGCAACAAGTGTCGCGACGCAACAATCGGGTACACTGCGCGCGCTTCAAGGTGACCCGGCGGCACGCGCCAATGGGTTGAAACGGGAAGCCGGTGAGTTCCTCCGACCCAGGTCGCGAATGACGAGTCCGGCGCTGCCCCCGCAACGGTAAGCGAGCCAGCCAGAGCAACAGCCACTGCACGATGTGCGGGAAGGCGCCGCGGCCGACGTGATACTCCAGCGAGTATCGCTTCACCTCGCAAGCCCGGAGACCGGCCCTGGAGCTTACTGGTTGCGATGCGGCGGGCATTGCGGCGGCGATCCGTCGTGGATCTTCGCGCGTCTGCCCCTGCTTGCGACTCCTTCCACCATGCCGCGTACGGGTCGTACGCGATGGAGAACTTCGCCATGCAGCACCGCAACTCCGCCCTTCCTTCCCTGCACCTGCTCACCCTGGCCGTCGCCATGGGAATTCCCTCGATGGCCCATGCAGCCATTGCTGCCGACGCCACCGATCTTGACCAGATCATAGTCACCGGCACCCGCACCGACGTTGCCCTCAAGGACAGCCTGGTCCCCGCGCAGGTGATCGACCGCGAAGAAATCGAACGCAGCCAGGCCCGCTCGTTGCCGGAACTGCTCAAGGGGCGTGCCGGTATCAACCTCAGCAACCAGGGCGGCGCCGGCAAGCTGACCACGGTGTTCCTGCGTGGCGCCGAGTCCGACCATGTCATGGTGCTGGTGGACGGCATCCGCATTGGCTCGGCCACCGCCGGACTGGCCTCGTTCCAGGACCTGCCGGTCGACCAGATCGAACGCATTGAAATCATCCGCGGCCCGCGTTCCAGCCTGTACGGCTCAGAAGCGATTGGTGGTGTTATCCAGATCTTTACGCGCAAGGGCGGTATCGGCTTCGAGCCGCATTTCCGCATTGGTGGCGGCAGCAACAACCTGCGCGAGGCCAGCGCGGGCTTCAGCAACCGCACTGCGCGTGGCTGGATCAGCGCCGAAGGCGCTTACCAGCAAACCGACGGCATCAATGCCTGTCGCGGCTCGGCAACCCTGTTCCAGGGCTGCTTTGCCGATGAGCCCGATGACGACGGCTACCGCAACGTGTCGGTGTCACTGCGTGGCGGCCTGAACCTCACCGACGCACTGACAGTGGAAGGGCACTTCCTCAATGCCGACGCATACAACGAGTACGACGGCAGCATCTTCGGTGGCAACGAAGCCGCCAACACCCAGCGCGTTGCCGGCGGCAAGCTGGACTGGAACGCCAGCGAGCGCGTCAAGCTTGCGTTGCAGGTGGGTCGTGCGGACGACAAGTCCAATGCCTATTACCGCGATGCGGCCACGCCTGATATCCGCAGCTTCGTAAATACCTTCGACACCCAGCGCGATACCGCGGCAGTACAGGCCGACTTCACCTTGGCCGAAGGTCAGCTGTTGACTGCTGGCGCCGACTGGCAACAGGACCACATCACCAGCACCACCGGTTTCAGCGTGGACAGCCGTGACAACGTCGGTGCGTTCCTTGAATACCAGGGTCGCTTCGGCGCTCACCAGCTGCAGGCCAGCGTGCGCAACGACGACAACGAGCAGTTTGGCAATCACGTCACCGGCAGCGCCGGCTGGGGCATGGCCTTCGGTGATGGCTTCCGCCTCAATGCCTCGTACGGCACCGGCTTCAAGGCACCGACCTTCAATGATTTGTATTACCCCGGCTCGGAAAGCCCGGATCTGAAGCCGGAGCAATCGAAGAGCCTCAATCTTGGCATTGCGCAGTACCGCGACACCTGGAACTGGACCTTCAACGTATTTGAAACAAGGATCGATGACCTCATTGTGTTCGTGTACCTGCCGCCGAGCTTCCAGGGCGTAGGTCTGAACGTGGACCAGGCGCGCATCCGTGGCGCCGAACTGACCTTCGGTGTGGAGCTGGCCGGCTTCGACATCTCCACACAGTTGAGCCACATCGACCCGCGCAATCGCTCGACGGGCTACGAGGACAAACTGCTGGCGCGTCGTTCGCGCAACACCGGTCGCATTGACGTGGACCGCAGCTTCGGTGATTTCCGCGTTGGCCTGACCGGTAACGGGGCCAGCCATCGCTACGACAACCTGTCCAACACGGCGCGTCTGGCCGGTTACGGCACCCTGGACCTGCGGCTGGAATACGCTTTTCACGCTGACTGGACCTTGCAGGCACGCGCCACCAATGTGTTCGACCGCAACTACGAAACCATTGCCTGGTACAACCAGCCGGGCCGCGAATATGGGTTGAGCCTGCGTTACCAGGCGGCGCGCTGAGCCAGCGCAGTATCCCAGAGCCGAGCACGCTCGGCTCTCCTTCCTGCATGTAAAGCCGGGCTTGCCCGGCTTTCTTCAGTTCTTGTAGAGCCGGGCCTGCCCGCCTGCTTTTCCAAAATTGTAGAGCCGAGCGTGCTCGGCTGCATTTCGCCCGGAGCAACCGGGCAAGCCCGGCTCCACACCGGCAGCTGTCTTTGACTGTGCGGCGTGAGCCAGAGCGACCGAGCAATTCCGGTACTACACCGGCAGCAACGCCCGCAGGTCATCGATGACACGCACGCCCGGCAGCGCATGCGGATCAACACCGCGCAGATAGCCGTAGCTGACCAGCGCCATGGGCACGCCCGCTGCCGCTGCGGTCTGCACATCGGTCAAGGAATCGCCCACCATCAGGCATTGCGACGGCAGCAAGCCGAACTTGTCCACCACGTACAGCAGCGGCATTGCGCTGGGCTTGCGCTCGGCCAGCGTGTCGCCGCCGACGATGCATTCAAAGTACTCACCCAGCGCCAGCGCATCGAGCAGCGGGCGCACAAATCGCTCGGGCTTGTTGGTGCACACGGCCACTGCGATGCCACGCGCGCGCAACGCTTCAAGTGTTTCGATCACACCCGGATACACCGTGGGATCGAGCAGCAGGCAATCGGCGTAATGGACCATGAAACCTGGCATCACTTCATCCAGGTCGACAACCATCCCCGCATCAGCGAACGCGCTGGCCACCAGCGCCCTTGCGCCATCGCCGATCCAGCCGCGGATCACGGCCTCCTCCTGCCTTGGCAGGGACCAGTCCACCCGCGTGCGGTTCACGGCCTCGGCAATATCCGCCGCGCTGTCGACAAGCGTTCCGTCCAGGTCAAAGACGACCAGTGCATAGGGAAATTCCAACGTCTTCTCCATAAAGTTTTTCGATGTCAATTGCAGAATCTGTGTCCCGTTGGTGCAGCGCCTGTCGACGTTCCGGTTGCGGGTGAGCCTGATCAAGATCATGCCGGTGGTGAAGGTCGACGGGCAGCGAATCAACCGCTCACTGGTTCGCCTTGTACAGCATCGAACAGCGAGCCCTGCAACCACGCCTCCTCGCGCTCGCGGAAGCCACCGAGTCCCACGCCGACCAGTCGATAGAGCGTGTCCCGTGGTTCCTCCACACGGCTGCACAGCGACAACGCGATCTCGATCAACGACTCCAGCGAGGTCGGTGGCGCGTCCGGCGTGTGGCTGCGGGTGAGAATGCGGAACTGCGAGGTCTTCAGTTTCAATACCACCGTACGTCCTACGCGCTCGGTCTTGCGCGAGGCCTCCCAGGTCTTGAGCGCCAGGCGCCGGATCGTCGGTGCGAGCTGGGACAAGGGCATATCGTGTTCGAAGGTGTCCTCTGCGGAGATGGACTGCACAGGCTGGTTCGGCTGCACCGGCCGCTCATCGATGCCGCGTGCGCGCCGGTACAGCGACGCGCCAAAAGTTCCGAAGCGCTGCTGCAGTTCCTCCAGCGTTATTGCACGCAGGTCGCTGACCAGCTCGATCCCAAGGGCGGACAGCTTTCCCTGCATCACCTTGCCCACCCCGGGAATCTTTACCACCGGCAGCGGCGCCAGAAAGGCGTCGACCTGCTGTGGACGGATCACGAACTGTCCGTCGGGCTTGCGCCAGTCCGAGGCGATCTTGGCCAGAAATTTGTTCGGCGCGATGCCCGCAGAAGCGGTAAGCGAGGTTTCCTCGCGGATCTGCCGGCGGATCTCCTCGGCAATGGCCGTGGCACTGGGGAAATCAGTCTTCGGCGCGGTGACGTCCAGGTAGGCTTCGTCCAGCGACAACGGTTCAACCAGATCGGTATGGCGCAGGAAGATATCCCTGATCGCCCGGGACGCGGTCTTGTAGCGCATGAAATCCGGCGGCACGAAAACAGCCTGCGGGCAGAGGCGTTCGGCACGCACCGCCGGCATTGCCGACCGCACACCGAATACCCGCGCCTCGTACGAGGCCGCGCATACCACCGAGCGCGCGCCGCGCCAGGCCACCACCACCGGCTTGCCACGCAGCGTCGGATCGTCGCGTTGTTCGACCGAAGCGTAGAACGCGTCCATGTCGATGTGCAGGATCTTGCGCATGCCGCATTATCGCGCGCAGGAGGCGATCGTTGCAGGGGTTGAAGAATGCAACGGGCGTGCGCCCAGCTTCAAACAGGTCATTGCCAATGTTGCCATCGATTCACGGTGTGTAGGGCCAACCGCGCCGCACTTCAGGCATCGCTGCAGGCGGCCACGCCCACCAGCGCCTCGCCGTTCACCGCCGCCGTGATCGCGATATCGGCAGCGTCAATGTCCATGCCCTGCTGCACATACCAGTCCGGCGAATAATAACTGTGCCCATAACGCTCGCCGCTGTCGCACAGGATGCTGACGATGGAGCCCTGCCGACCGGCCTGGTGCATGCGACGCGCTGCGACCAGCACGCCCACGAAATTGGTACCGGTGGAACCACCAACCCGTCGCCCCAGCTGCGCGCTGACGTAACGCATGGCCGCCAGGCTCAGTACGTCCGGCACCTTCACCATTGCATCCACACAATGCGGGATAAAGCTGGCCTCCACACGGGGCCGGCCAATACCTTCAATGCCCGAGCCGCGGGGCAAGGTCAGTTCGGGCCGGGGCTCGCCCTTCATCACGCTACGGTAGTAGTCAAAAAACACCGAATGTTCCGGATCGGCGCACAGCACCCGGCTGTCCTTGCGCCGGTAACGCACGTAGCGTCCCAGCGTGGCGCTGGTGCCGCCGGTCCCCGGCCCGCACACAATCCATTCCGGTACCGGGTGCGGCTCTTCGGCCATCTGCTTGAAGATGGACTCGGCGATGTTGTTGTTGGCGCGCCAGTCCGTCGCGCGCTCGGCGTAGGTGAACTGGTCCATGAAGTGACCACCCACTTCGCGCGCCAGGCGCTGGGATTCGGCGTTGAGCGCGGCGGCATCATCGACCAGATGGCAGCGGCCACCATGGAATTCGATGGCCGCGATCTTCTCCGGGGACGTGCAGGTCGGCATCACCGCGATGAAAGGAAGCTCCAGCAAACGCGCGAAATAGGCCTCGGACACCGCCGTGGACCCGCTGGATGCTTCGATCACCGCGTTCCCCTCGCGCAGCCAGCCATTGGCCAGCGCATACAGGAACAGCGAACGCGCCAGCCGGTGCTTGAGGCTGCCCGTGGGGTGGCTGGATTCGTCCTTCAGGTACACCTCGATGCCCGGATAGCCCGGCATCGCCAACGGAATCAGGTGGGTGTCGGCGGACCGATTGAAATCGGCCTCGATTTTGTGGATCGCGTCGGACACCCACTGGCGATGGCCGCTCATGTCCTGGCCACTGTATGGGTCCGTGGCC
>JBDSUI010000066.1:0-5483 GCA_039927795.1 Pseudoxanthomonas sp. | reverse complement strand
GATGCAGGTGCGTGAGTGCAGCGAGGACGAACTACGCATTCCCTTCCATGTTGGTGATGACCACTCCCGGACCTGGGTCATCACGCGGCAAGGCAGCGGACTTCGACTCAAGCACGACCATCGCCATGCTGACGGCAGCCCCGATGCGACGACAATGTACGGCGGTGATACGCGCGATGGGGGCACTGCGCAGCGTCAGCAATTCCCGGTGGATGCGGTCTCGGTGGCGATGTTCAAGGCCCGGGACATGACGGCTTCGGTGACCAACACGTGGGCGATGGAAATCACTCCGGGCAAGAATTTCGTCTATGAACTCAGTCGTCCCGGTGGAAGGCTGTTCCGGGTAGATTTCGACCTGTCGCAGCCCGTCGCCGCGCCACCGCCGCCATGGGGCGCCGCGCCTTTGCCCTAAAAAACGCCGCCTCCTGGGCGGTGTTTTGCTACTCGATGGGTCGGTAGTCAGCGCGCCCCGAAGCGCGCGCGGCAGCCACGGTCCACCCAGAGCTGGTTGCCAAAATAGCCCCAGCTGCTGCCTTCGATGCAGCGGTCGGCTGAGATCTGCTGGATCAGATAGGGGCGCCCATACCGGCTGTTCCATGCGCAGCTGGTGCGGCGCCCGTCCTGGCTGAGGCAGGTCACGCTGTAGTCGTTGCCACCACCGCCGGGATTCCAGCTGCCGTTGCCAGTGCCGGGATTCCAGCCGCCCTGGACCTCGACAAACTCGGCCCGGCAGCCACGATCCACCCACACCGCGCCCGCGCGCTGGCCCCAGCTCTGGCCCTCGATACAGCGCGCATCGGAGAGCGTGCGGGTGATAGCTGCAGCCCCGCGAAAACCGGTTCTGCATTCGCGATAGCGTTTTTCGGCACTCTCGCAGCGCACGGTGCCACCGTAGCCGGGGCGGCCGGAGGCTGCGACAAAGCGGGCACGGCAACCACCGTCGACCCAGACAAAGCCATTGCCGCTGCCCCAGTTCTGGCCTTCCACGCAGCGCGTTCTGGAAATGTTCTGGCTGAGCGCTGCGCGACCCCGGAAACCGGTATTGCACTGGCGTCGCTGGCCATCGCCGCTTTCGCACAGGACCGAGCCTGTCGGCACCGGACCCGGGTTCCAGCCATCGTTGCCCGCGCCGAGCGATACCGAGATGTCGTGCTTGATCTGGCTGAAATTCCAGCTGGAGCGATTGACCTGGTCAAGGTAGAACTGCAGCTGATCGGCAGGAATGCGGCGACCGCGCGATTGTTCCGAGTATTCCTGGCTGATGACCCGGGTCTGGTCGCTGCGGGACAGGTTGCGCAGGTTTTCCGGCGCATAGGCGCGCTGCTGGATCTGGGCATGGACCGGTTGCGCGCAGGTAAACAGCAGGCCCAGGCCCAATAGCAGGGTCGACAATAGGCGCAACATGGCAGTCTCCATACAGATAGGGTGGGGAGCGGCGGAATATACAGGCGGCTGATTCAGGCACGATGAGGGCGATGATTTGCCCGGTCAGGTCCACGGCCCCAAAATAGCCGGCTTTCCGGCCCACTCTGGCCGGAACCGCTTCCGGAGTTCCCATGCGTACCCATTTCTGCGGTCTCATCGACGAGGCATTGACCGGCCAGTCCGTCACCCTTTGCGGCTGGACTGACGTTGCCCGCAACCTTGGCGGGGTGTGCTTCATCGACCTGCGCGACCACCACGGCATCGTCCAGGTGCTGGTCGAGCCGGAACAAGTGGAAGTGTTCAAGATTGCCGCCAGCCTGGGCTACGAAGACGTGCTGCAAGTCGAAGGCGTGGTGCGCGCGCGCCACAGTGTCAACGACAAGCTGAAAAGCGGTCAGGTGGAGGTGGTTGCCACCCGCATCACCATCCTCAACAAGGCCGAACCGCTGCCCTTCCACGCGCACGAGAATGCGGGCGAAGAAACGCGCCTGAAATACCGCTACCTGGACCTGCGCCGCCCCGAGATGCAGCGCATGATGCGCACCCGCACCCGGCTGGTGGCCGCATTGCGCCAGTGGCTGGATGTGCGTGATTTCCAGGACATCGAAACCCCCATCCTGACCAAGGCCACGCCCGAAGGCGCACGCGACTTCCTGGTACCCGCGCGCCTGCATCCGGGCGAGTTCTACGCGCTGCCGCAGTCGCCGCAGTTGTTCAAGCAGATCCTGATGGTGGCCGGCTTCGACCGCTACTACCAGATCGCGCGCTGCTTCCGAGACGAAGCGCTGCGTGCCGATCGCCAGCTTGAATTCACCCAGCTGGACATGGAATTTGCGTTCGTCGGCGAGCGCGATGTGCAGGACACCACCGAGGACATGATCCGCAGCGTGTTCCGCGACGTGATGCAGGTGGAGCTGGCCGCCGAGTTCCCACGCCTGACCTGGGCCGACGCCATGCGTCGCTTCGGCTCGGACAAGCCTGACCTTCGCAATCCGCTGGAGCTGGTGGACGTGGCCACGCTGGTCCAGGACAGCCAGTTCAAGGTGTTCACCGACTGGGCCTGCAACCCCGAAGGTCGCGTGGCGGCGCTGCGCGTGCCGGGCGGGGCATCGCTGTCACGCAAGCAGATCGACGACTATGCCGCACACGCTGCCAAGTACGCCGCGAAGGGGCTGGCTTACATCAAGCTGAGCGATACCGGGGAAGTCAATTCCCCGATTGCCAAGTTCTTCGACGCCGACGCCTTTGCTGCCCTGATTGCGGCCGTGGGCCTGCAGAACGGCGACCTGGCGTTCTTCGGTGCCGGCCTCTACAACACGGTCAGCGACTTCATGGGCGCGGTGCGGCTGAAGGTGGGCAAGGACCTTGGCCTGGTGGAAGACCGCTGGGCGCCGCTGTGGGTCACCGATTTTCCGATGTTCGAGTACGACGCAGAAGCGCAGCGCTACGTGGCCTTGCATCATCCCTTCACCGCGCCAGCGGTGGACGACATCGAGGGGCTGCGCGCCAATGCGAAGACGGCCGTGTCGCGCGGCTATGACATGGTCTTGAACGGCAATGAAATTGGTGGGGGTTCGATTCGTATCCATCGCCCTGAGATGCAGAGTGCGGTGTTCGAGTTGCTTGGCATTGGCGCCGAAGAAGCAGAATCCAAGTTCGGCTTCCTGCTGGATGCGCTTAAATACGGCGCCCCGCCGCACGGCGGTATCGCCTTCGGCATTGATCGTATCGCCGCGTTGATGGCCGGTACCGACTCGATCCGCGACGTCATCGCCTTCCCCAAGACCACCCCTGCGCAGTGCCTGATGACCGGCGCACCGTCCATGTTGCCGGATGCGCAGCTGGCGGAAGTGCACGTGTCGATCCGCCCCAAGCAGCCGTGAGCAACGGCTTCTCCCTGCGCAAAGCGACTCCGGATGACGCGGCAGTGATGTCGCGCATCTGTACCGATACTTTTGTGGAGACCTTCGGGCACCTGTATCCGCCGGAAGACCTGGCTTATTTCCTGCTCGATTCCTATTCGCCGGCGGCGCAGCGCGAGCTGCTGCAGAAGGACTCGGTGGCGATGTGGCTGCTGGAGCGCGATGGTGTTGCGGTCGGCCACGCCTGCGCCGGACCCTGTGGCTTGCCGCACCCCGAGGTGGCGCCCGGCGATGGCGAACTCAAGCGCCTGTACGTGCTGCGCGAGGCGCACAACAGCGGGTGGGGATCCAGGTTGTTCCAGACCGCACTGGCCTGGCTGCTGAAGGACGGGCCGCGTACGCTGTGGATCGGTGTGTGGTCAGAAAACCTGGGTGCGCAGCGCTTCTACGCACGCTACGGCTTCGAGCGCGCCGGGCAGTACAAGTTTCCGGTAGGAAACACCCTGGATGACGAATTCATCCTGCGCCAGATTCCAGCGGCCTGAGCGGACGCCGCAGCATGAACCAGCGCGTCCTGCTCCTGCACGGCATCTGGAACGCCAAGGCATGGCTGGGATTGCTGGCCCGCCGGCTGCGTGCCGAGGGGCTGGAGGTGGAAGTGTTTGGCTATCCCAGCGTGCTAGGCGGCCCGGAGGTTGCGATTCCACGACTGGTCGCCCGGTTGCGCGACAGCGAACCGGTGACCCTGTTGGGACACAGTCTGGGTGGCTTGGTCGCCCTGGAAGCACTGCGGCGCGAGCCGAACCTGCCGGTGACGCGTATCGTCTGCCTGGGCTCGCCCTTGCGGGGCAGCGGCGCGGCCCGGACCCTGGCTGCCCGTTCCTGGACATCGCCGGCACTGGGACGCAGCGCCCCGCTCCTGCAGCGCGGTTTCGAATGCTGGGAGGGTCAGCCCCAGGTGGGGGTGGTGGCGGGCAATGTGCCGCACGGGCTGGGCCGCTTTTTCGCAGGTTTCCAGGGTGAATCGGACGGCACGGTTTCCCTGGAGGAAACCAGGCTGCCGGGCCTGGCCGACCATTGCGTGGTCGCATGCAGCCACAGCGGGCTGGTGTTTTCCGCCGAAGCTGCCCGGCAAGCGGCGCACTTCCTGCGCGAGGGGTGCTTCACTGGCTCCGACCATTAACAAGGTTGCGCCGGTCGTGACGCGCCAATGGCTCGTTACCCAGGCGTTGCGGGCATGATGCGCGCCTGCACGGGGCGCCGGCGAAGCCTATAATTCACCGCTTCGCCAAGCACACCGGAAACGCCCATGGGTCGTGGTCCCTCGATCGAAGGCCGCAAGAACGCCACCGACGCCAAGCGCGGCAAGATTTTTACCAAGATCATTCGCGAGATCAGCGTGGCGGCACGTGCCGGTGGCGGTGACATGGCCAACAACGCGCGCCTGCGTACGGCGATCGACAAGGGTCTGTCGTCCAACATGTCCAAGGACGTGATTGAACGGGCCGTCAAGAAGGCCACCGGCGAACTGGAAGGTGTGGAATACGAAGAAATCCGCTACGAGGGCTACGCGCCTGGCGGAGTGGCGGTGATTGTTGACTGCCTGACCGATAACCGCGTGCGTACCGTGGCCGAAGTGCGGCACGCCTTTGGCAAGTGCGGCGGCAACATGGGCGCCGAAGGCTCGGTCGCCTTCATGTTCCGCAAGCTTGGTGTACTGAGTTACAGCGCAGGCGCAGATGAGGATGCCATCACCGAAGCCGCCATCGACGCCGGTGCCGATGACGTGGTCGTGTATCCCGAAGACGCGGCTATTGACGTGTTGACCCCGCCCGATGCATTCCTCCAGGTGAAAGACGCAATGGAAGCTGCCGGCCTTGCCCCGGGCCATGCCGAGGTCACTCTGCGCGCCGACAACGACATTGCCGTTGATGCCGAACTGGCCCCGCAGGTCGTCAAGCTGCTGGACATGCTGGAAGACCTGGACGACGTGCAGGCGGTTTATTCCAACGCCGACCTGGGTCAGGTCGCTTACGCGTGACATCGCTCGGATTGCTGGCTGCTCAGGTCATCGTGTGTTGCGGCGACCTGCGAATGGCAAACAGATTGCAATGTCCCGATTGATTTCGCGCAACGCACGCACGGCCCGACCCAACAGGTCAGGTGCCGAGCTGACTGACTGCACATGACCCGCAT
>JBDSUI010000065.1:0-6987 GCA_039927795.1 Pseudoxanthomonas sp. | reverse complement strand
AGGTCCGGCAACATCTTGTCGCCCAGATAGGGAATGAACAGCACGGCCGCGATCCACGACACCACCAGGGCAATGGTCACCACCTGGAACAGCGAGCGCGTGTATTCGCCGGTGCCCGACGCGGCAGTGGCAATGGGCAGGAAGCCGGCCGCAGTGACCAGGGTGCCGGTGAGCATGGGGAAAGCAGTGGACGTGTAAGCGAAACTGGCCGCGCGCATGCGGTCGAAGCCCTGTTCCATCTTGATCGCCATCATTTCAACGGCAATGATCGCGTCGTCCACCAGCAGTCCCAGCGCCAGTACCAGCGCGCCCAGCGAAATCTTGTGCAGACCGATGTTGAAGTAGTGCATGACCGCGAAAGTCATCGCCAGCACCAGCGGAATGGTCACCGCCACCACCAGGCCGGTGCGCAGACCCAGGGAGAAGAAGCTGACCAGCAGCACGATGACCACCGCCTCGGTCAACACGCGCACGAATTCGCCCACCGAGTCCTGTACCGCATGCGGCTGGTCGGACACCTTGCGCAATTGCATGCCGGTGGGAATGGTCTTCTGCAGGCGTTCGAATTCCGAATCCAGGGTCTTGCCCAGCGCGATGATGTCGCCACCGCCCTTCATGGCCACCGCCAGGCCAATCGCATCCTGGCCCATGAAGCGCATCTTCGGCGCTGACGGATCGGCAAAGCCGCGATGCACCTGCGCAATGTCACCCAGGCGCAGGCTGCGTCCGCCGGCCTGGATGGGGAAGTCGCGGATTGCAGCAACTGAATCAAACGCGCCGCTGACGCGCAGGCGCACGCGGTCGCTGGTGGTCTCGAAGAAGCCGGCCGACGTCACCGCATTCTGCTGGTCCAGCGCCTGTTGTACCGTACTCAATGGAATACCCAGCGTGGCCAGCTTGGTGTTGGAGAGCTCGATCCAGATCTTCTCGTCCTGCAGGCCAATCAGTTCGACTTTGCCGACGTCGGCCACGCGCTGCAGTTCCAGCTGGATGCGCTCGGCGTAGTCCTTCATCACCGCATAGTCAAAGCCGGGGCCGGTGAGTGCATAGATGTTGCCAAAGGTGTCGCCAAACTCGTCGTTGAAGAAGGGTCCGACCACGCCTTCAGGCAGCGTGGCCTTGATGTCGCCGACCTTTTTGCGCACCTGGTACCAGAGCGCCGGCACCTCGTTGGAATGCATCGAGTCGCGGGCAACGAAAATAACCTGCGATTCGCCCGGCCGCGAATACGAGCGGATGTATTCGTAGTTACCGGTGGTCATCAGCGCCTTCTCGATGCGCTCGGTGACCTGCTTGGCCACCTCGTCGGCTGGCGCGCCCGGCCATACCGTGCGCACCACCATCACCTTGAAGGTGAACGGCGGGTCTTCCGACTGGCCCAGGTGCCGGTACGACCAGGCACCGATCAGGCCGAATACGATCATCGCGTACAACACCAGCGCGCGATGCGTCAGCGCCCATTCGGAAAGGTTGAAGCGCTTCATGGCTCAGGTCGCCTTGATTGCCCTTGCCCGCATGCGGCACAGGACCAGGTTAGGGGTAATGGGTTTGCCGCCGCGGGCAGCAGCGCGGTGGGTAACAGCAGGTCTGCTGACTGCAGGGCTGGAAGCCGCATGGCTTGGTCGCGGGCAGACGCTGCGTGCTGCCACTGCAAGTCGAGGACGTGCTGCAAGTACCAACCGCCGATGCTTGGCGCGGTTCATTTCAGGGCGACGGGGCGGTTGTCGCGGTCCACGGGTGTTACCGCCTGGCCCTCGCGCAGCAGGTGGCCGCCGGCCGCGACCACCCAGTCGGCGGCCGTCAGGCCCTTCAGCACAGGCACGTCGGTTTCGCCATAACGGCCCAGCTGCACCGGCTGCGACTTCACCAGGCCCGTGGCGCGGTCCACGACCCACACGGCCGTGGCGTTGGCGGGCCCGCGCTGGATGGCCGACAGCGGCAGGCTCAGCGCCGCCGCCGCGCCCGCGTCCTGCACATAGACGCGCGCGCTCTGGCCCAGCTCGACTGCCTTGGCAGCATCGCCAACCAGGTTGACGCGGGCGGCGTAGGTGCGGGTCTGGGCATCGGCGGCCGGCGAGATTTCGCGAATCACTCCGGGCAGGCGCTCGCCGGGGGCGCTCCACAGTTCGACCAGCACCGGCTGGCCCACCTTGAAATCACGGATCCCGCTTTCAGGCAGGGAAATGGCGACTTCGCGGCCATCGTCCGCGGCCAGGGTGAAAATGGTCTGGCCAGCCGCCACCACCTGCCCGGCTTCGGCCTGGCGGCTGGCGATGACGCCATCGTGCGGCGCGCGCAGTTGCGAATAGGCAGCCTGGTTGCGGGCCACGTTGAGCTGGGCGCGAACCGCGCGCGCCTGGCCTTCGGCGGCCTTGAATGCGGCATTCTGGGCATCGTAGGTCGACTGGCTGACCAGCTTCTCGGCCACCAGCTTGGCGTAGCGGTCGCGGTCGCCGCGGGCGCGGGCCAGGTCGGCCTCGGCGGCAGCCAGTTGCGCCTGTGCGGCCTGCGCCTGCAAGGTCAGGTCGTCGGCATCCAGCACCGCCAAGACCTGGCCCTTTCGTACCTGGGTTCCTGCGTCCACGTCGCGGCGCACCAGATTGCCGCCTACCCGGAACGAGAGCGGGCTTTCCTCATGCGCACGCACTTCGCCGGCATACGCCGAGAACGCCGCCTGGGCGCCGCCGCCGGGATGCACCACCAGGACCGGGCGCGGGACTTCTTTGAACTCTGGTTTGCCGCCACATGCGGCCAGTACAGGCAGCAGTATGAGCAGGGTGCCAGCCCGCAGGATACTGATGAAGCGTCTGTTCGAAGACACGCTGCTCATGGATGGGACGCTCCGTCATGTTCATCAATAAATGCACTTGTCGGTATAGTATAAATATCGTACCGATTAGTCTAGTATTGATCCATGGTCAGCAACCTCTCCCCCGCCAGCCACCCTAAACCCGCCGCCGCCAAGCTTTCCGGGCCTGGCCGGCCAAAGGATCTGGGCAAGCGCGCCGCCATTCTGGAAGCGGCCAAGCGCCTGTTTCCGATAGAAGGTTTTGCCGGGGTCAGCATGGACCAGATCGCGGCCGAGGCCGGGGTTTCCAAGCTCACCGTCTACAGCCATTTCGGCGACAAGGAAGCACTGTTTTTTGCCGCAGTAGAGGCCAAGTGCGACGAGATGCTGCCGCACGACCTGTTCAGTCAGGAACTGCAGGGCCCGCTACGCGCCCAGCTGGAGGCCATTGCAGCGGCGTATGTGGGCCTGGTCTGCAGCGCCGAGGCAATCAGCACCCACCGCATGATGATTAGCCCCGGCGGCGCCGATGACTCCCTGCGCAAGCTGTTCTGGGAAGCCGGGCCGCAGCGCACCCACGATGTCTTCGGCAGCTTTCTGGTGTTGCGGGTCGAGGCAGGCGAACTGGAAATACCCGACGTGCAGTGCGCGGCCGAGCAGTTTTTCTCGCTGCTCAGGGGCGAGATGCACAGCCGCATGCTGTGCGGCCTGTGCGCCAATCCGGCCCGCGCTGCGGTCAGCAACCATATCCAGGCCAGCGTCGACATGTTCCTGCGCGCCTATGGCAAGCGCTGAAAATCCCCGAACGCTCGTGGTGACAGAGGTCGCGATGACTTCCGGCACTGCGTACCGGTGTGCTGGCACGGCCATGCTGCACGCCTCCAAAGGCCGCGCGACCCGCTAAAATACGCGGCTCCCGCGCCGGATGACCCACCTATGACGATCAACTACAACCAAGCCCGTGAACTGATGGTCGAGCAGCAGGTGCGTCCCTGGGACGTACTGGACACCCGCGTGCTGGGCGTACTGGCGACCCTGCCGCGCGAGCGCTTTGTGCCGGAGATCCACCGCGCCCTGGCCTATGCCGACGTGGAGATCCCGCTGGGGCACGGCCAGAGGATGATGAAGCCGGTAGTCGAAGGCCGCGCCCTGCAGGCGCTGTTGCTCCAGGATGGTGAAGAGGTGCTGGAAATAGGCACCGGCGGCGGCTACCTGGCGGCCTGCATGGGGGCCCTGGCTCGCGAAGTGCTCAGCCTGGAGATCGTTCCGGAGCTGGCAAACCGGGCCCGCCTGCAGCTTGATGCCAGCGGCCATGGCGTCAATGTGCGGGTCGAGACCGCCGACGCCCTGCACTATTCCACCGAGCGCCGCTTCGATGCGATCTGCGTGACCGCGGCAATGGAAGTGGTGCCGTTGGGTTTCCTGCAGTGGCTGCGTCCCGGAGGCCGTCTGTTTGTGGTCCGTGGCTATTCCCCGGTGATGGAAGCGGTGCTGGTGCACAACGAGGTCAACGGCCCGCGCATCGAATCGTTGTTTGAAACCGACCTCCCCTATCTGGCCGGCGCGGCTCCTGCGCCTGCCTTCGTATTCTGATTTTTTGAAAGGAAAACCGCATGAGCCATCGTCCCCTTGCCCTGGCGCTCGCCCTGGCCTTGCCCGCTTCCCTGCTGGCTGGCGCGGCAAGCGCTGCCGATCTGATGCAGACCTATGAGCTTGCCCGTTCCGGCGATCCACAGCTGGCGGCGGCCGAATCCGGCCGTCTGGCCCAGAAGGAAGGCGCCGTGCAGGCGCGCGCCGTGCTGTTGCCGCAGATCAATGGCCAGGCCAGCTACAACCGCAGCAAGTACCGTCCCGATGGTGGTTCCTGGTCTGGCACCAGCAGCTCGCGCGATGTTGGCGTTTCGGTCAACCAGTCGGTACTCAATTTCAGCAGCTATGCCAATCTGCGAGGCCAGAAAGCGTTGAGCCAGGCCGCCGATTTCGACCTGGAAGCAGCCAATGACTCATTGATCACCCGCACCTCGGCGGCTTACTTCAACGTGCTGGTCGCCATCGAGACCCTGGCGGCGGCCGAAGCGCAGCAGACCGCGTTGCAGAAGCAGTTCGACTACGCGCAGAAGCGTCTGGACGTCGGCCTGGCCCCGATCACCGACGTGCACGAAGCGCGCGCCCAGTACGACAGCGCGCGCGCTGCGGTCATCCTGCGGCGCAATGCACTGAAGGACACCTATGAGGCGCTGACCGAAATCACCGGCCAACCGGTTCGCAACCTGAAGGGCCTGCCCGATGATTTCCGCCCCGAGCTGCCCACTGACTACAGTGCAGAAGGCTGGGTCGAGACCGCCATCACCCAGAACCCGGCGCTGAAGTCGACCGAATTCCAGGTGCAGTCTGCGGAAGCAGGCGTGGCGTCGGCACGCGCGGGGCACTTGCCCACCCTGTCGCTCAGTGGCAACTTTGGCCGTGGCGCGAACTGGGGCAACTCGCCTACCGGCGGCCTGTCCAGCGACGGCGATTCGCAGAGCGTTGGCTTGACCCTCAGCGTGCCGATCTTCTCCGGCGGTGCCACCCAGTCACGCGTGCGCCAGGCATTGGCCAACCGCGATGCCGCGCAGGATGGCTACGAGCAGCAGAAGCGCGCGATCGTGCGCAACACCCGCAATGCCTACCAGACCCTGGAGGCCGGCATCAGCGAGATCGAGGCCCGCCGCCTGGCCCTGGTGTCAGCCAAGGCGGCCTACGACGCCTCGCAGGTCGGCCTGGAAGTCGGCACGCGCACCGTACTGGACGTGCTGATCAACCAGCAGAACCTGTTCCAGGCGCAGCAGGCCTACGCGTTGACCAAATACAACTACCTGCAGAATCGCCTGCTGCTGGAGCAGGCGACCGGCACCCTGGACGCCGACGACGTGCAGTCGATCAACCGCCTGCTGACCGTGGACGCCGACACCCAGCTGGCACCCGACGGGCAGTAAGTCACCGCCACGGCAGTGCTATTGATGGCGGCGGACTTCGGTTCGCCGTCCTTCTTTGGGCCACCCGTGCATGCGCGGGCCGGCACCACTACGGTGGCCGGTTGCAAGCTCGCGACCCTCATTCCCCGCTAACGGCGCAGGGGCGAAGGTAGTTTCATACTGCAACGCAGCAAACTACGGAACTCCCATGCCCCTTCTGAACAAACTGCTGGCGCGACTGCCTGCCGCCGCGCGCCGCCTGACTTCGTCCCACGCCAACCCGCAGGAGTTGCACTCCAGCATCAGCAATACCATTAATGAGGCCCTGGCTTCGGCAGGGCTGTTGAATGCAACGGCGGCCGCGCCCAGCATGCCGGCCAGCCGTGGCCCTGCGCTTGAACCAGAAACCGCAGCGCCCGCAGCGGTAGCGGGGACGTTCCTGGAGCACTCGTTCTCGAACGAAGCGGGCACGCGCCGCTACAAGGTGTACGTGCCTGCCTGCTACGACGCCCAGGCGCAAGACCGATACCCGCTGCTGTTGATGCTGCACGGCTGCACCCAATCGCCAGACGATTTTGCCGCCGGCACGCGCATGAACGCCTTGGCCGACCAGCATGGATTCCTGGTGGCTTATCCCGCGCAATCGGCCAATGCCAATGGCTCGAAGTGCTGGAACTGGTTCCGTCCTGGCGACCAGGGCCGCGCTACCGGCGAACCGGCCTTGCTGGCAGGCCTGACCCAGCAACTGATTCGGCAATATGCAGTGGACCCGCAGCGCGTGTTTGTGGCCGGCTTATCCGCCGGCGCGGCAATGGCGGTGATCCTGGGCGCTACTTACCCCGACCTGTATGCGGCTGTCGGCGCGCACTCGGGCTTGCCGTATCGCGCGGCGCGTGACATGGGGTCTGCATTTGCGGCCATGGGCGGCAACCCTGCGCCGCCTGATGCTGGCACTGGCACCGATACGCAGGCCGCTGCGGTGGTTCCGCTGATCGTCTTCCACGGCGATGCAGACAGCACCGTGGCCCCGGCCAATGGCCAGGCGCTGGTCAAGCAGGCAGTGGCTGCGGCTGGCAAGAGCTTGCCGCAGACCCAGTCAGAGCGCGTAGGCGGCAACGGTCGCAGCGCTACGCGCTCGGTCTACACCACGGCGCTGGGCAAGCCGCTGGTCGAGTACTGGCAGATCCACGGCGCCGGCCACGCCTGGTCGGGCGGCAGTACTGCCGGCAGCTACACCGATCCACA
>JBDSUI010000064.1:0-10190 GCA_039927795.1 Pseudoxanthomonas sp. | reverse complement strand
TGGGTGGAATCCAGGGCGAAGTCGACATAGCCGCGATCCAGGTACCAGGAGTTCAGCTTCTCGATGTCGCCGGAGAGCTTTTCCTTGGAATACTGGTCGTCACGGCGGTACCAGGACAGCCAGTTGCTTTCGTTGGATTCCCAGTTGTCCAGGATCTCCTTGTTCTCGAACTTCTCGGTGCCGATCAGGTTCACGTGGCGGATCTTGGCCGCCTTGCCTTCCTTCACGGTAATGGTGACGTCGACGCGGTTGCGGTCAAGCTGGGCCACGGTCGGGTTGATCTCTACGTTGTACTTGCCGCGGTTGTTGTACTGGCGGGTCAGCTCCTGGGTGACCCGGTCCAGGGCCAGGCGGTCAAAGGTTTCGCCTTCGGCCAGACCGATGTCCTGCAAGCCCTTCATCAGGTCGTCGGTCTTGATGTCCTTGTTGCCGACCAGGGTCAGCTTGTTGATTGCCGGCCGCTCGGTCACCGTGATCACCAGGATGTCGCCCTGGCGGTCTAGCTTGACGTCTTCAAAGAAGCCGGTCTTGTACAACGCGCGTATCGCGTCGCCGGTCTTGCCTGGGTCAACCACATCGCCTCGCTCGATCGGCAGGTAGGTCAGCACGGTACCGGCGGAAATACGCTGAAGGCCGTCGATGCGGATGTCGGTGGCAGTGAAGGCGCTGGTGCTGGCGGCAGTCGTGAGGCCGGGCTCCGTCGTCTGGGCCCATGCCGGCAAGGCGATGGCCGAGGCCAGGGCGAGGGCAAGCAGGCGGCGGTTGGGGAGTCGCGTCATCATTACGTCCGATTGGGTAGGTGCGGGTGTTGCCTGCGCAGCAGCATGGTGCTGGAAAAGAGCCAGCGGGGAAGCAGAGAAAAACCGGGAAAGCATGGCCATCAGGTCACCAAGCGAAGAATGTCGTTGTAAAACGCCAGACCCATCAGGCTGGCCAGCATGGCCAGTCCTACGTATTGCCCGGTAGCCATGGCCCGTTCGCTAAGCGGACTGCCCTTGACCAACTCTATAAGGTAATACAGCAGGTGCCCGCCGTCCAAGACCGGGATGGGCAGCAGGTTGATTATGGCCAGGCTGAGCGACAGCAGGGCGAGGAAATACAGGAACCAGTCAACCCCGCGCTTGGCGGTGGCGTTGGCAACCTGGGCGATGGTCAGCGGCCCGGAAATATTTTTGACCGAAGCATGACCGGTGAACATGCGCCGGATCATGCCCATCGAACTGGAGGTCAGCTTGCCGGTTTCCCTGAATGCCGCCGGGATCGCGGCCAGCAGGCCGAACTTCTGTTCGGCGTCATAGGCGGCCGGGCTGGCCTGACGCGGCGGCGCGATGCCGACGGTCCAGTACTCCCGGCCCGATTCGGGTTCGCGAGTCCACTGCGGCTTGATCTCCAGGGCCAGCCGCTCGCCGCCTCGATCGACCTCGATCATGGCGGTGCCGCCCTTGCCGCCCACTTTCTGCACCAGCGGCGAAAGATCGCTGAAGCTACGCACCGGGTTGCCGTCCAAGGCTGTCACCTGGTCGCCCGGTTTGAGGATGCGCGAAGCCGGCGAGCCCGGCGCCGTCTGCCCGACGACTGCAGGCACCATCTGGTGCCGCCACGCAAATCCGGCGATGCCGGCCACGTTTTCCTGGTCGAAGCCCTCGGGAAGGGTGGACAGGGCAAGCGTGCGGATGCGCGAGGTGCCCAGCCCGTCGATTACCTTGGCCTGGGCGTCGTGGCGGTCCATCGCAGCCAAGGTGATGGCCTGCAAGGCGTCGCCCCAGGTCGAGACGTTCTGGTCATCGATGGACTGGATGCGGTCGCCGGCCTGGAATCCACCCTCGGCGGCTAGGCCCTGCACATGGCCCACGGTGGCGCTGTAGTCCTGGCGGCCGATCACGAACATTGCCCACAACAGCGCCACGCAAAGCACCAGGTTGGCAATGGGCCCGGCCGCCACGATGGCGATGCGCTGCATGACCGACTTGCGATTGAAGGCCTGGGCAATTTCCGAGGGCGCGACGTCGCCTTCGGCTTCGTCCAGCATCTTCACATAACCGCCCAGGGGAATGGCCGCGATGGCGAACTCGGTGCCGTTGCGGTTGCGGCGCGACCATAGCGGCTTGCCGAAGCCTACCGAGAAGCGCAGGACCTTCACGCCACAGCGGCGGGCCACCCAGTAATGGCCGAATTCATGGAAGGTGACCAGCAGGCCCAGGGCCACGATCATCCACCAGATTGAGCCAATGATGTCACTCATGCGGGAAGGGCGTGGCCTGTGATTGCGTTAGTAGTGAGACGGCGTGCCTGCGCATCGACTGCCAGCAGTGCCTCCAGCGATTCGGCCGGGGTGCCAGGCAGCAGGTTGAGGGTGTCCTCAACCAGCGCAGGAATGGCTAGGAAGCCTATCCGGCCCTGAAGAAAGGCTGAAACCGCCACTTCATTGGCCGCGTTCAAGACCGCAGGTGCGGTGCCACCGGCCTCCATCGCCTGCCACGCCAGCCGCAGGCAAGGGAAAGCCTCGGTATCGGGGGCCTCGAAGTCCAGCCGGCCATGGGACAACAGGTCCAGTCCGGCCACGCCTGAGTCGATGCGCTGCGGCCAGCCCAGGCCTACGGCCAGCGAGGTGCGCATGTCTGGCAGACCCAGTTGGGCCAAGGTGGAGCCGTCCACGAATTCGACCAGTGAATGCACCAGGCTCTGCGGATGCACCAGCACGGCGAGCTTTTCGCCGGCAACGCCGAACAGGTGGTGGGCCTCGATCAGTTCCAGTCCCTTGTTCATCAGGGTGGCCGAATCGACCGAGATCTTCGGCCCCATCGACCATTTGGGATGCGCAATGGCCTGCGCAGGCGTTACCGTGGCCAGCGAATCACGGCTGCGGCCGCGGAACGGACCGCCCGAAGCGGTGAGCACGATACGCCGCACGTCGCCCTGAGTCTGGCGTGAACGCAGGCACTGGAAAATCGCGTTGTGTTCGCTGTCGATCGGGATGATCTCGGCGTTTGCGCGGTTTGCCACCGCCATCAGCAGTTCGCCGGCCAGCACCAGCGATTCCTTGTTGGCCAGCAACAGGCGCTTGCCTGCTTCGGCAGCGGCCAGGGTCGAACGCAAGCCGGCGGCACCGACAATGGCGGCGATCACGGTGTCGCATGGGTCAGCCGATACCAGCGCATCCAGTGCATCTGCGCCTGCGTGGGCCAGGGTCTGCAGGCCGGCCTCGCGCAAGCCATCGCGCAGTTGGAGAAAGCGCGATTCGTCGGCGATTACCGCGTGGTCAGGAGCATGCCTGCGGCACAGCTCGACCAGCGCATCCACCTGGGTGCCGGCAGAAAGCACGGTGGCGCGCATACGATCAGGGTGGCGTGCAATCACGTCCAGCGCCGAGGCGCCTATGGAGCCAGTGGCCCCCAGTACCGCGATACTGCGCATGCCGGTCATCAGAAGCCGAACAGTTCCTTGCCCAATGCGAATATGGGCAAGGCGGCAAGCACGCCATCAAGGCGATCGAGGATGCCGCCGTGGCCGGGAATCAGGTTGCCTGAATCCTTGGCGCCAACGTGTCGTTTCATCAGGCTTTCAAAAAGATCTCCGACGACCGAGAACAGCACCGTCACCACCGCTACTGCCATAAATACAGGTGCCTGTGCCCAGCTCAATCCTGCAAACCAGGCGAAGGCCAGGCCGACCAGTACGCCTGCAACCAAACCGCCAACCAGGCCTTCAATGGTCTTGTTGGGGCTGATGCGGGGCGCCAGCTTGCGGCTTCCAAACACCTTGCCACCGAATTGTCGTCCAGCGAAATAGGCGCCGCTGTCCGCCGCCCAGACGATGGTCAGCGCGGCCAGCAGCCAGCGGTTTCCATTGGGCTGGCTGGCATGGATCAGGCCAATGGCGCACCAGGCGGGCAGGATGCACAGGGTTCCCGCAGCGAGCTTGAACACGCGCGCATAGGTTTCGTGGTCCGAAGCAAACTTGAAGAAGCGCAGCCACAGCAGCGCAAGACACCACCAGGCCGCGCCGATCAGGGCAACCAGCTGGAACAGCGCCATTGATCCAGCCGAGGCCCACACCAGCAGGACCATCAGCAACAGGTTGGCAAGCAGCAGAATGGTGCGCGACAAGGTGTCGTCTATTTCGGCGAGCTTGAACCATTCCCACAACCCCATCAGGAAAAGCAGCGCGACCAGCGCGACCAGCCAAGGGGTGCTCAGCAGCAGGATGGCGGCGATGGCGATGGGTGCCATGACCAATGCAGTGATGATTCGGGTGCGGGTCATGCGCGGTGTTTCTCCGGTGCGGCGTTGGCCACCTGGGTGCTGGTAAGGCCGAAACGGCGTTCGCGACCCGCGAAATCGTCCAGCGCGTGCTGCAGGGTGGCGGCATCCAGTTCAGGCCACAACAGCTCCGTGAACCACAATTCGGTATAGGCCAGCTGCCATAGCAGGAAATTGCTGATGCGGTGATCGCCACCGGTGCGAATGAAAAGATCGGGCGGTGGCAGGTCAGCCAGCGCCATTTTCGATGCGACTGCGGCTTCGTCGATGTCCTCGGCGCGCAGCCGGCCTGCGGCAACGTCGGTGGCCAGCGCGCGCGCGGCCTGGGCAATGTCCTGGCGGCCGCCGTAACTGGCGGCAATGACCAGGTGCAATTGCGCATTGGCCGCGGTCTGGCTCTCCGCCGCCTGCATGCGCTGGCGTATGCCGTCGGAAAAGCGGTCGCGATCACCAATGAAACGCACCCGCACGCCACGGCGGTCGAGTTCCTCGACCTCGCGATCAAGCGCATTGAGGAACAGCTTCATCAGCGCGCCCACTTCTTCCTGCGGCCGGCCCCAGTTCTCGCTGGAGAAGGCGAACAGGGTCAACGAGCCTACCCCGCG
Source organism: Pseudoxanthomonas sp. (assembly GCA_039927795.1). Classification (GTDB taxonomy): domain Bacteria; phylum Pseudomonadota; class Gammaproteobacteria; order Xanthomonadales; family Xanthomonadaceae; genus Pseudoxanthomonas_A. The sequence goes on along the minus strand of JBDSUI010000064.1, from coordinate 5,326 downwards.
CTGCAGGCAAAAATCGATGCAGACATTGACCGCGCGCGCGCCGGCGCGGTGGCCGATGATGCGCGGGCGGCGGCGGCGCTCGGCCCAGCGCCCATTGCCATCCATGATGACGGCGATATGGCGCGGAATAGCAGGGGAAGCGGGTGGCATGGCAGTCATCGTTTATGCGACTGCGTCAGACGGACATCAGTTCCACTTCTTTGGCCTTGACCACCTCGTCAACATCCTTGATTGCCTTGTCGGTAATCTTCTGGATCTCGTCCTGGGTCCTGCTTTCCTCGTCCTCGGTGATCTGCTTTTCCTTGAGCAGATCCTTGACCTGCTGGTTGGCATCACGGCGGATATTGCGCACTGCGATCTTGGCGTTCTCGCCTTCACCATGCACATGCTTGGACAGGTCGCGGCGACGTTCCTCGGTCAGCGCGGGGATATTGATGCGGATCACCGTGCCTGCGGTGTTCGGGGTCAGGCCCAGGTCGGACGCCAGAATGGCTTTCTCCACCGCCGACACCATCTGCTTTTCCCACGGGGTGATGGTCAGCGAACGTGCGTCTGACACGGTCACGCTTGCGACCTGGGTCAGTGGCATTTCGGAGCCGTAGTAGTTCACTTTCAAATGGTCGACCAGCGCCGTGCTGGCCCGGCCGGTACGCACTTTGGTCAGGTCGTGGCGCAACGCCTCGGTGCTCTTGAGCATGCGCGCCTGCGCGTCTTTCTTGATTTCGTCGAGCATTGGGATTCCCCGGAAGCATTCGGCCAGCCGCCGATTATACGGGAGGCCGGCAAGGTATCCGGATAAAACGGCCAGGGAGCAGGGTCAGGCCGCAAGCTTCAGTGTGAATGATGCGGCGCGGCATCGTGCAGGTCGTGCCCGCAGCTCATGCCGCGCTCGATCTGCAGGGTCGCGTGGTTAATGCCGAAACGGTGATCCAGTGCATGTGTGGTGGCATCGATGAAGGCGTCGTGATCCTGGTCTTCGGCACGCACCAGGTGCGCGGTCAGGGCAACCTCGTGGGCACCCAGCGGCCAGATATGCAGGTGATGCACTGCCGTTACCCCTGGCTGCGAGGACAGAAACGCCTTTACTTCGGCCTGGTCGATGTTGTCGGGCACCGCGTCCATGGCGGCGCCAAAGCTGTCGCGCAGCAGTCCAAACGTGCCCACTGCAATAACGACGCCAACCAGCAGTGCGATGGTCGGGTCTAGCCAGGCCCAGCCAAACGCCAGCATGCCTGCGCCTGCCAGCACCGCCGCCAGGGAGACCGCCGCGTCGGCCATCAGGTGCAGGAACGCGCCGCGCTTGTTCAGGTCGTGCCCATGGCCGTCACGCAGCAGCCATGCCCCGCCCAGGTTCACGAATATGCCAATACCCGCCACTACCATGATCGGAATGCCCGGTAGCGACGGCGGCGCGCCGAATCGCCGGATCGCCTCCCAGCTCAGCGCTCCGGAAAAGGCCATCAGCAGGATCGAGTTGGCCAGGGGTGAAAGCAGTGTGGCGCGCCGCCAGCCATAGGTATGGCTGGGTGTGGGCGGGCGTTGCGCCAGTTTCGCCGCGCCCCACGCCAGGCCCAGGCCCAGCACGTCGCCCAGGTTATGCAGCGCGTCCGAGAGCAGCGCCAGCGAATTGGTATGGAAGCCGTATCCCGCCTCAAGCGCGGTGTAAGCCAGGTTGATCAGGATCGTCCAGCCGAAGGCGCGCGTGGCCGACCCGTGTGGTGCAAGTGGTGCGTGCGAATGGGCCATTGGCTTAGCGTGGTCACTGCGGTGGGGCGGACACAATCACATCGGAAGGCGGAGCCGGACTGGTGCTGCCCCTTCAACCAGCAGGCAAGGACAATCAGGTCCCAGGGCCAGTTTTCCTTACTTCAGCTGCGGCCTTTTACCAGCGTGCCGATATGCTCGCCGCGCAGGATGCGCATCAGGTTGCCGGGTACCGACAGGTCGTAGATACGCAGGGGCACGTCGCTGTCGCGGCACAGTGCGAAGGCGGCTGTGTCCATGACCTGCAGGTCGCGGCTGAGCACCTCGTCATAGGTCAACTGCTCGTAACGCACCGCATCGGGGAATTTGCCCGGATCCTTGTCGTACACACCGTCCACCTTGGTCGCCTTCAGCAGCAGATCGGCGCCGATTTCGATGGCGCGCAATGCCGCGCCCGAATCAGTGGTGAAAAACGGGTTGCCGGTGCCGGCGGCAAAGATCGCGATGCGGCCTTTTTCCAGGTGGCGCACAGCGCGACGACGGATATAGTCCTCACACACATCGTTGATCTTCAGCGCGCTCATTACCCGCACCTTGGCGCCGAGTTTCTCCAGCGCGTCCTGCATCGCCAGCGAGTTGATTACCGTGGCCAGCATGCCCATCTGGTCGCCGGTGACACGGTCCATACCGCCTGCAGCGAGGCCTGCGCCGCGGAAAATGTTGCCGCCGCCCATCACCAGCGCGATTTCGACGCCGGCATCGCGGGCTTCGATGATCTCGCGCGCGATGCGGCCAATCATCGCCGGGTCGATTCCGTAGTCCTCTGCCCCCATCAACGCCTCGCCGGAAAGCTTGAGCAGGATGCGGCGGTAGGCAAGGGGAGCGGTCATGGGCGTCTCTGGCGTGGAGTAAACAGGCTCATTCTAGCCGAGGGCCGTGGTGATCGTCAGTGTGGATGTGCGGTCAGCACCACTTGCATGCACTACCAATGCCTGCCGATTGCGCAGGACGCCAGCCGGGCCGTGACACCGTGGTCAGTGGCGAGGTTTCACTGCCAGCGTCGGCACACCTCCGCAATGGTGCGGCGCGCCTACCCGCTGCCATGGCGGCATGCAGTGCAGCCGGGCAATATGAGGGTGAAGCGGCAACCGTGCTGCTTAGCCGAACGACATCAAGGAGCCGATATGAGTGTGCGTACCCTTCAGGAATTCCTGGCCTCATCGCAGGAAAAGGACATAAGCAGCGATGCCTTCGAGCTGGAAAGCCCGCACATGCTGGAAGTCCGTCTCGACGGGACGGTCTGGGCCAAGGCCGGGTCCATGGTGGCGCGCAAAGGCAGCGTCAAGTTCACCCGCCAGGGAATCATGGAGCAAGGCCTGGGCAACCTGCTGAAGAAAATGGTCAGCGGCGAAGGCATGCAGTTGATGAAGGTCGAAGGCCAGGGGCGCGTCTATCTGGCCGACGCGGGCAAGAAGATCACCCTGCTGCGTCTGGCCGGCGAGGCGATCTTCGTCAATGGCAACGACGTGCTTGCAGTGGAGCAGGGCATCGAGAGCAGGATCACGATGATGCGCAAGGTCGCCGGCATGCTTTCCGGCGGCCTGTTCAACGTGCGCCTGAGCGGCAGCGGCATTGTCGCCATCACGTCGCATTACGAACCACTGACGCTGCCGGTCAACGCGCAGGCTGGCCCGGTGTTCACCGACCCCAATGCCACCGTCGCCTGGTCGGGCGGCCTCACACCTGAAATCGTCACCGATATCTCCCTGGGCACGCTGCTGGGCCGCGGTTCGGGCGAAAGCGTGCAGCTGAGGTTTGCAGGCGAGGGCTGGGTCGTCGTGCAGCCGTACGAGGAGGTGGTGTTCCAGGCCAAGGATTGAAGCGCCACGGACAATTGAAGCGCTATGGAACGGGTTGACCGGAGGGCTTTATTACCTGCTGGCCGCCGCACATAGCGCCCCGAACGTACGTCGACGGGCTGGATGACGAGCTGCCGTGCAACAAAAAAAGCAGCTTCGGACGCCAAAACCAGAGAAGTTGCTCGATAAAGTGTGACCCGCATCACAAAAATGCCAGCCCCGCCCGTAACCCAATTACAACAAATAATTAACATGTTATTAGGACGACCACCTTAGTCCTATGAGAAAAATCACGCTTGTCTGGAGGGCGAGCCCTGTAGGCCGCTCATGTGAAATCAACCTATAGCGGGGAATCACACAGTGTCCAAGCACACCATCAATCGAGTCTTTCGGCGCAGCGCCCTTACCGTGGCGCTCGGGTTCTGCTTCAACTCCTACGTCCATGCGCAGTCCAATACCTCCGGCGCAGTATTCGGACAGGCATCGGCTGGCGAGAAAGTACTGGTGGAGAACACGGCTACCGGCTTCAGCCGTGAAATTTCGGTAGGGTCAGACGGGGCTTACCGGGTCTCGGCGTTGGCTCCCGGCAATTATCGGATCACCTTGCGTCGCGCAGATGGCACAAGCGCCACACGCGATGTCTCTGTCAACGTCGGCACCGGCACATCAGTGAACTTCACGTCAGCCGCTGGCATGGGTGGCGCGACAACCTTGGGCACGGTGACCGTCGTGGCTGCCACGCTTGTCAACCCCATCGACGTTTCTTCGGTCGAGTCAACCACCATCCTTACCTCAGCCCAGCTGGCGAAGATTCCGGTGCCTCGCGATACCACCTCCGTCGCGCTATTGGCCCCTGGTACCGTGCGCGGCGACAATGCTTTCGGCAACCTCGCGTCGTTTGGTGGCTCGTCCGTCGCCGAGAACCAGTATTTCATCAACGGTTTCAACGTCACCAACTCGTTCCGCAGCCTCAATTTCTCCAAGGTTCCGTTTGAAGGGATCGCCGAGCAGCAGATCAAGACCGGCGGTTATGGCGCTGAATTCGGTCGTTCGCTGGGCGGCGTGGTCAATCAGATCACCAAGCGCGGCACCAACGAATTCAAGGCCGGGGCCAACGTATTCTGGGCTCCCAAGTCTTTACGTTCCCATGTCGAGGACTTCAAGTATTCCAATCCGCTTGAGGCGAGCGATTTTGGTTCGGTGGCAGAAAACAACAGCAAAGACACGCGGGACGAGTTGATCGGCAGCGTATGGGCCGGCGGCGCCTTGGTGCAGGACCGCCTGTTCGCCTACGGCTTGTTGTCGTATGGAAACACCGAGACGAACACATGGGGCGACAGAAACGCTTTCACAAACCGCAGCGGTACGCTGAAGAATCCCACTTGGCTTGCCAAGTTCGACTGGAATATCAACGACAGCAACAAGCTTGAACTTACCGCCTTCTCGGACAAGCAGGAAACCGAGACCGCGGTGTACGCCAATACTCCAGGCGAGGTTGACCGCAGGGCTTATGCCGGCACGCTGTTCGATACCCAGGGTGGCGACAATTACGTGCTCAAATACACCGGCTATCTGACCGACACCTTCACCCTGACTGGTCTGTACGGCCACGGCGTATTCAAGCGCCAGCAGTACCTGGAAAATCCTGACGGCTCTCGGGTGAATTACAACGGCGACATCGCCACAGCCTTCACTACCGACATCAACGGCACTACTGCGTTGGGGGGTTGCCCGGTGATCCTTGACCTGCGGCCCGGCTATCG
>JBDSUI010000063.1:0-15936 GCA_039927795.1 Pseudoxanthomonas sp. | reverse complement strand
CGACGCGGTCTCCGACTGGCCGATGCTGAATGCGCTGCTCAACTGCGCCTCGGGCGCCACCTGGGTGTCGCTGCATCACGGCGGCGGAGTGGGCATGGGTTACTCGCAGCACTCCGGCCTGGTGATCGTCTGCGATGGCTCTGTTGAAGCCGACAAGCGCATTGCGCGGGTGCTGTGGAATGATCCGGCCACCGGCGTGATGCGGCATGCGGATGCGGGATACGAGGTGGCGAAGCAGTGTGCGCGGGAGATGGGGTTGAAGTTGCCGATGGTGTAGGTGTCTGCTACGCAACGGAAGCATCGACAACATTTCGGGTCTTTTGCGCAAGGTGCTGAAAAGGGATGACCCCTAGCATGGGGTAAGGCGCAGACGCTGCGCATCGATCGCGCAATGCTATGAATGCGTTGCTTTCGACTTGCGGGATATCGCGATTGATGTGATTCGCTTTGCTCACTGCATTCTACGGAGCGACTACTCTCGCGCTCCTGCCGTCTTAGGGGTGTTGCCTACTTTGCGCATAGATAAACGCGCGCAAGGCGGGTAGATCCAAATGCAGCATCGGAGGGCGGGTCTTGACCGGCAACCTATCGCTCGGAAGCCGGTTCGCGTCAGGCGATAGTTGCCATCTGCACCTACCGCATTCGGGCGGGGCATTGTGGGTCAAGACCGGCCTTCTGACACTTCTGTTGGTATTGCCTAAATGAGACCCTCGAAATTCCCGTATGCAGTACGCTGCGTAGCACCCGCAATGGGTGGTGGCGAACCAGTGGAGCGTGTCGAATATGCATGATGCAGCAGGACTATTGCCGCCAGCCGGATCCAATATCGCAGTCATCGGCGCGTGTGGTGGGATTGGCAGTGAGCTGGTGAAAAAACTGGTCGCGGCCACATGCAATGTGGTGGCGGTTGATCTGGAACGGTCCCTGGCTGAAGCGCCCTCGGTGGCAGCCCACAGCATCGCCTTTGATGGCATGGACGCGGGCTCGATTGAGCAGATGGCGCAGCAGCTACAGAAGGTGATGCCGCGCCTGGAGGGGCTTGTCATCGCTTCGGGCTTCGCGGGGCAGAGGATGCCGCTGACCGACTGGACGGTACAGGCGATAGATGAGGTCATTACCGGCAACCTGCGTCTCACCACGTTGTGCCTGCGTGCGCTGCTGCCGCTGCTGCAGCATGGAGACGCGGCCAGTGTGGTCTTGATCACCAGTGATATGGCCTACATACCGCAGCCGGGTTACGCGCCGTATATCGCGGCAAAAGCGGGGCTGGTAGCGATGGGGCAAAGCGTGGCGAGGGAAGTCGCGCCGTCGGTACGGATCAATTTTGTCTCACCCGGTGCGGTAGATACACCCTTCCTGCGTGGTGGGCGCGGGCGCACGACCGACCCCGATGCACCTTTGCGATTTGACATGGGGGAGTACCTGGCAAAAATACCGCTCGCACGGTTGGCCGTGGCTGCTGATGTGATTGGGCCTGTCTTGTTTCTGCTGGGTCCCGGCGCGTCGTATATGACTGGAAATATTCTGCACGTCAGTGGCGGGGCTTACATGGGCTAGGCGGTACAGGCCGGTCGTTGACAGGTGCAGCGCATCGTAGCGGCGCAAAAACGTCCGCCGACCGTAGATGGTTTCCTCATCTGATCTCGGTGCGTTGTTGATACCCTCGGGTCATCCGGCCGGGCTTGCCGTCATCACCTCTGGAGTGCGCCATGATCCGTTCCCTGCCATTTGCCTTGCTGCTGTCCATTGCCCCCGCGTGGGCGGCCGATGTCCCGCCCCCGCCCCCGCCGACGTCGCCGACGCTGGTATTCCCGCGCATCGCTTCGGCGGGTGGGGTGGTTGTGCTGCCCAAAGGCATTGAGCTGCCAGCGCCCGCAACGACGCACCGCTTGCTGATCGATGCGACCAGTGCCGGGACCACGGCCTCGGGCATCAACAACCACCTTGAGGCCGCGGCCCGCGCAGTGAACCTGTATGCACTGGCGGCGGTGCCGCCTGAAAACGTCAAGATTGCGGTGGTCGTGCATGGCAAGGCCACGCCCATGATCCTGTCTGCGGCCGCTTATCAGCGGCACGCTGGCAAGCCCAGCGCCGATGCTGCGCTGATCGCCGAGCTGCACGACGCGGGCGTCATGTTCTATGTCTGCGGCCAGTCGCTGGTCCGCTCCGGCCACGCGCCGACCGACGTCCACGAGGACGTCACGGTTGCGTTGTCGGCCATGACCAAGCTGGTGGAACTGCAGGCCGATGGCTACGGCCTGATTCCCTGAGCGAAGGTCTCGTCGGTGCGGATGCTAGGATTGCGGCCAGAGTTCTGGAGGGGACCATGGATATCAGGCATCGCAACAACGTCCATGTCTTCGGGGACGGTCCAATCACGCTGGTGCTGGCGCACGGCTTTGGCTGCGACCAGAACATGTGGCGGTTCGTTGTTCCGGGGTTTTCCGATTCGTACCGCGTAGTGCTGTTCGACTATGTGGGCTGTGGCCAGTCGGACATGAGCCAGTACGACGCGGGCAGATATTCGACCCTGGAAGGTTACGCAACCGACCTGATTGAGGTGGCCAGCGAGTTCAAGGACACGCCCATAGTGATGATGGGGCATTCGGTGAGCGCGATGATCGGCTTGCTGGCAGACAAGCGGATGCCGGGCATTTTCGATGCGCACGTCATGATCGGTCCGTCGCCCTCCTACATCGACGACGGCGAATACATCGGCGGCTTTGCCAGGGAAGACATCGAGGAATTGCTGGCCACCCTGGAAGGCAATTACCTGGGCTGGTCCAGCACCATGGCGCCGGCGATCATGGGCGTGCCGGAAAGACCCGAACTGGCGGATGAGCTGACCAACAGCTTCTGCCGCAGCGACCCGGAAATTGCAGCGCGGTTCGCCCGGGCTACCTTCCTCAGCAACAACGTGGCGGACCTCGCTGGATTGGCCGCACCCACACTGATACTGCAGAGCACCGATGACATGATCGCCCCGATAGCAGTAGGCAACTACCTGCATCGGACTCTGCCCAACAGTGAGCTGCGGCTGATCGACAACATCGGCCATTGTCCGCACATGAGCGCGCCCGTCCGGTGCGTGGCGGAGATCATGCCCTTTCTGGCCGGGCTGGAAATCGGTGCTGCCGTCTCCTGAACCGGCACGGCTGCCCGAGCTGGCGTCGCTGTATGCCGATGCGGCCTGCGGGCTGTTGCTTACCGAGCTTGATGGCACGATCGTCCATGCCAACGTAACGTTCTGCCAGTGGCTGGATTACGCCGATGTCGGTCTGGTCGGCAAGCGGTTCCAGGATTTACTTTCTGTGGGCGCCCGCATGTTCCACCAGACCCATTGGCAGCCGCTGATGCGCCTGCAAGGCTCGGTCTCGGAAGTGAAGATGGATTTCAAGCATCGCGATGGCCGCAAGGTTCCGATGATTGTCAACGCCCGCGTGCACAACACGGAAGCAGGCCAGTGCTATTACGCGCTGGCCGCGTTCGTCGTTACCGACCGTGATCGCTACGAGCGTGAACTGCTCAGGGCAAGAGCCGAGGCGGTGGAGCTGCTGCGACAACGTACAGTGCTTGAGGAAGAGGCGCGCGACCGCGGACTGTTCGCCGAACAGATGATCGGCATCGTGAGCCATGACCTGCGAAATCCCCTGACCGCGATTCGCATGGGTGCCGAGATGCTGAGGCTGGACGAGGATGATCCGAGGCGATTGCGTCTGGCCGACCGAATAAATCTTTCAGTGGACAGGGCGCTTGATCTGATTTCGGACCTGCTGGACTTCACCCTGACACGCACGGGACGCTCATTGCCGATCAGCCGCAAGCGCATCCGGTTGCAGGAAGTCATTGCCGGTGGCATCGACGAGCTGCGACTTGCCTTTCCACATCTGGCCATCATCCACAAGCACCAGGGCGCTGCGATTGTCGATGCGGACCGGCACCGCCTGCTGCAGGTCCTGGGGAACCTGGTTGCCAATGCGGAGCGCTACGGTGATCGCAGCCAGCCGGTGACCGTTACGTCGGCAGTTACCGGCGGCAAGGCGTGCCTGTACGTCCACAACTACGGTACCGCCATCAGTCCTGAGGCAATGCCCAGCCTGTTCCGGGCGATGACGCGTGGGACCCAGGATGCCGGGGGCGGTGTGGGGCTGGGCCTGTATATCGTCAGCGAGATTGCAAAGGAACACGGCGGCCAGGCCTTCGCCAGTTCCAGCGCCCAGGAAGGAACCACGGTCGGGGTGGAGTTTCCGGCCAAGGCTGGCAAGAACACGGCGTCCTCACGTAGGCAACAGGAAGAATGAGCCTTGGTCAGGAGTGCACCGTTAGGAATTTACTGTCAGGGGACGGACAAGCGAATGATGGCCGGGTCACGGGCAAGCGGGTGCTTATAGTCGAAGACGAGGTACTGATCACCACTTTGATCGTGGATGTTCTCGAGGACAGGGGCCTGGTCGTGGTGGGGCCTGCAGCAACGTTGGCCCATGCGCTGGAGCTGGCTGGCAGCGAAAGACTGGATGCCGCCGTACTCGACGTGAACCTGGGCACCGAGACCAGTTTTCCGGTCGCACGACTGCTCCGAGCGCGCGGCGTGCCCTTCTTCTATACAACCGCTTTCGCCAACAAGGTCCATCCGGATATCGGCGATGAAGCTTTCCTGGCCAAGCCCTACGGCATCAAACAATTCTTACGGACGCTGGAAGGCATCCTCGCGACAGGCGCCCCGCCGCACAGGTCGGAATAGCTTGCAGAGGGTTTTGGCATTGGGAGATGCGTCGGCTGCTGCAGTCTGGCCGTACCGCTGGGACGAAGCTCCAGGGATTGATATGAGGCGGTTTGGGCGTGGGGCGTAGGGATGAGGACGGCAGGCCAGGGCCGGCGGCAGACAGGCCAAGCACGTTGGGTTCAAGCGCGGTGGCACCCTCAACCGACAACCCAACTGCGCGTTGATCTGGATGTCCGCCACCTGACCGGGTCCATGCAGATGGGCTCACCACGTTCGTCTGGTTCGTCGTTTTAGTCCACTATTCACCCCCTGCCATTTTCCGGAGTTCTATTGATGAAGTTTTCGCGCCCCCTGACCCTGGCCGTGGCCGCGGCCTCGTGTGTCCTCGCGTTGTCGGCCTGCTCACCACCTGACAAAGCCGCCAACGCTGCCGTCGGTGCCGATGGCGCGGCCAACCCCGACGCACCCGGCAAGATCGCGGGATTGGCATCGGAGAAGGAGCAGGTTGGCTACATGATCGGCATGGACATCGGCAAGTCGCTGAAGCCGATGAAGGACGAAGTGGATCTTGCGACCCTGAAGCGTGCGATAGACGACGTCATCGGCGACAAGAAGCTGCTGATGAATGACGAGCAGCTGGCCACGGTGATGCAGGGGTTCTCGGTGAAGATGCAGGCCAAGCAGCAGGAAGCGATGGCCAAGAAGCAGGCCGAGATGGAAGTGCAGGGCAAGAAGAACCTGGAGCTTGAGAAGACCTTCCTGGCCGCCAATGCCAGCAAGCCGGGCGTCGTCACCACGGCCTCGGGCCTGCAGTACCAGATCATCACCCAGGGCACGGGGCCGAAGCCGAAACTGGAAGATCGCGTGAGCGTGCACTACGCCGGCACCTTGCTGGATGGCACCGAGTTCGACAGCTCCTACAAGCGCAAGGAACCGGCCCAGTTCGCACTGGGTTCGGTAGTGCCGGGCTGGACCGAGGCGCTGCAGCTGATGCCCGTGGGCAGCAAGTACAAGCTGTGGATTCCGGCCAAGCTGGGTTATGCCGAAGCCGGTACGCCGGGCGGCCCGATTCCGCCGAACAGCACGCTGGTGTTTGAAGTCGAGCTGCTGAAGATCGAGAAACTGTAAGGCGTCCCGGCATTCGCAGACCGGTGGTGGAGCCGCATGGGGCGGGCTTTGGCCCGCCCCATGAACCCGTGTGCCGGTGTGGTTGCTTGAGTCAGGCGGACCCGCGTTGGAGGATCTGCATCCGTGAAGACACATGCCGCTGTTCACCGTGCAGGTAATTGCTGATGCTTTGGTGGGCATCGGCAGGCTTTTTTCTCTGGCTTGCAGTACGCGAGCTCTTTCACGGACTGGTGCCGAAGCAAGGTTTCAGCCAGCCGCACAGCATATTCAAATCCTATGTGCTGCTGACGCTTCTGATTGCTGCCGCATTGGCTTACACACCGGTGCGGTATTGGCGTTTCGAGCGGCTGTTGACCGACAAGGCGAAAGTCCTCTCCGGTTCGCAGCAGGCGCGCGTGCATTGCAATAGCTTGTTCGACACCTTGCTTGATCCCAATTCGCTGGCTGCCGGTCACGCGAACCCCATGACCGGCCAGATTGTCCTGCAGAAACCCTGGTGTGGCGTGCTGATGGATTACCTGCGCGCGCCGGAGAAAATGGACCGCCGGGGTATTGCCAGCCTCAACCTGTTCGTGCACGAAACCATGCACATCCGCGGCGAACTCAACGAAGCTGTTACCGAATGCCAGGCGATCCAGCGCCATAGCCGCGCGGCACGGCTGCTGGGTGTCCAGACCGAGCCTCTCGCCAGGCAAAGTGGGATGCTCTATTACCAGTCCCAGTACCAGGACCGCGGCAGAATCGGCGGAATGCAGGCGCCGTACTATTCCGACCAGTGCGCGCCAGGCAAGGCACTGGACGAGCATCTGGCCGACTCCACCTGGAACCCATAGCCGCCCCGCCAAGCGGAAAGCCCTGCGTCGACTGGTGCAGGCTGTTTACCCACCTGATTACCTGCCTGGTCCGGCCCTGTTCCGAACTCCACCTGCTGCGTACCTGCAGCGCGCGGTTTGTCGTTGCCGGCGTCTTCAGTCTGACGCCCAATGCGTTGGACGACCTGGCCACTGCCTTTCCATCGTGCCTGGCGGCCCGGTGTCGGCGCTGCGAGAAGGTCTTTGGGAGCGCAATGAGCTGGGGTGGTGAAGCCCTTAAGATGCGTCGAACAGCTTGCCCTGCCAACGGAGACAGACCCAGATGACCGACCCCTACAATTCCTCGCCGCCGATTGCCGCGCAGACGCTGTCGCTCAACGACAGCATGGTCACTACCGCCATGGAACTGCCGGCCTGCCAGGTGGTGCGCAACCTGGGCATTGTGCGAGGAATCACCGTGCGCTCGCGGTCTATTGTCGGCAACTTCCTGGGTGGCCTGCAGACCCTGTTTGGCGGCAACATCACCATCTACACCGAACTGTGCGAACAGGCTCGCATGGAAACCTACCGCGACATGCTGGCCCACGCCCGCCTGCTGGGCGCCAATGCCATCATCGGTGTGCGCTATGACGCGACCGAACTGATGTCCGGACTGACCGAGGTCCTGTGCTATGGCACCGCGGTGGTGGTGGAACGCGAGCGCCATTGAGGCTGGCCAGCTGGTAGCGCCCTGCATTGTATTCTGGCCGCCAATAGTCATCGGGCCTGGGTCGTCCGGGTTTCTTTACCCTGCACGAGCCTTTTGCTGCCGGAGTGTCCGGCCCCCACGCCGGGCAGCGACAACAAGTGCGGCGCCCGCAGGCTGATTTACCTGGCGGCGGGGACGGTTGAGATAGCAAAAGAGCAGGGCATCAAGGGGCCGGCGGCCAACTGCGCCTCGATCGAAAGAAGTATGGAAAACCTTTTGCGCACTGGTTCAAGGTGCCGCACACGTTTCAGGACCTGAAGCATATGGAACAGGTTGCCTACCTCAGGCAAGCGCACGAGATGGGTCATGGCCACGCCGGTGCACTGGTTGCGCATCAGCGCGCGACGTCCAGGGCTGACCGTTGCTTGAAACCTGGGCGGCTTCGCGGATACGGCCTTATTCCAACGTGATAGACCCGGCCTGAAAGCGCCGGGTCGCGGGACTCGGTCAGTCATCGCACACCGTCTTCAGGCGCCAGCGGTAATTCATTCAGGCACCCACGCAAGTTAGTGGAACTCGAACTTGCCCAGGCGTGGTGGCGGTGCGAAGCATCGCTGCTTCGCGCACGTAGGAGTCGATGGGTTTTCAGCGCGTGGGCGCTGACACTTCCTTGACCACTTCCATGGTGGCCTCGTCCTTGCCGCTCAATGCCAGGTCGGCAAGCGAGACCATGCCGGTGAGCTTGCCGTTGGCATCCACCACCGGCACGCGGCGGATTTTGGAAGCCTCCATCAGGCATACCGCGTCCTTGAGCGGACTGTCGACGCTGACGGTCTGTGCAGGGCTGCTCATCGCGTCGGCGGCGCAGCCGGTCAACGTCTCGCGGCCCGCGGCCACCATGCGGACAGTGATGTCGCGGTCGGTGATCACACCGACCGGCTTGCCGGCTTCGTCCACTACCGGAATCTGGCCGCAATCGTGCTGGACCATCAGCTGCGCCACCTCGCGCAATGGCGTAGAGGTGCTGCAGCAGGCAGGCTTGGAAGTCATCACGGATTGAATCGTCATTAAGGGGCTCCATCAGGATAGGAAAGTGATCCAAGACTGGCCGTTGCCTGGTTTGGCGCACGTGAAGTTGCCGCAGAGTGGCGACGCCAGGTTCAGCTCAACGACGCAACTGGCTGTGACCTCGCGTGCCTCACCAGACCTTCGTACACGCCGCTGCAGATACACCGGTGCACGCGCAGTGCGCGATTACACGATGCAGGTCGACACGTGCGGGTCGGCGTGGGCAGCGCAGCGGGCAAGGCGTCATTGCCGCGCCGCACTGCCATGCGTCGGCATGTGCTACGTGGCAGCCTGCAAATGCAGGACTGGCGAGAAGCCACCGAAGATCATGCGCTTGCCATCGAATGGCATGGGTGGGTTGTCCGGATTGGCCGGGTCCATGCGGGGGTCCTGATGCATCTTTTCCATGCCCGCATCACGGGTCGCCTTGTCAGGCCACTCCACCCACGAGAACGCCACGCTTTCCCCCGCGCCGGCCTGCACCGCCTTGCGGAAGTCGGTGAGGGTGCCACCGGGCACATCATCTTCCCAGGCCTCGACGATGCGGGTGGCGCCAAATTCCATGAGGAGCGTGTCGAAAGTGCGCGCGTAGTCGGTGAAGGCCTGCTTGTCCGCTGTTGCCGCCACCAGCACGAAACCGTCCACATACGACATCGGTGCCGTCGCGTCGCCCAGTTCCAGCAGCGGGGAAAATCCACCGTAGATCAGGCGCTTGCCATCGAACGGCATGGGATTGTCTTCCGGACTCAGGCGCGGGTCGGCCATCGCCGCGGCCATGCCGGCATCGCGGGTGGCCTTGTCCGGCCATTCGATCCACGAAAACAGCACCGTCTCATCATCTTTGGCCTGAACCGCACGATGGAAGTCGGTGAGCGTGCCATGCGGCACATCGTCGCCCCAGCACTCGACGACGCGGGAGGCGCCATGGTCCACGAACACGGCATCACCGGCGGTGGCGTGGTCTATGAATGCCTGCTTGTTGGCATTGGGTACGGCGGCGACAAAACCATCGATATACGGCATGGGAATCCTCCTGGGCGCAGGCACCCGGCGGGTGCCTTTCAAGATAGCGACGAGTGGGCGGAGCTCAGATCGACCAAACGCAAACCTATGCCTGGAAACGTTGGCCGGGTGTTACTGAGTCAAACGCCTGCAGGAGTGGCCGGCGTCGGGCTGGCCATGGACTTTGTTGGCAATCACTGAAGCGTGCACATTGAGGTAGTGCGTTGGTTTGCGGAACAGATCAGCAGGTCAGGGTGCAACCGCGACCGCGGTCTTCTGCATGCAGCGCTGGTAACGCTCATCGACGCGCGTTGCAAACCACGCCGTGGTCAGCTCGCGAGTAATCTTGGGGCTTTCCAGCTTGATCCCGGGAATCATGGCGCGGGGCAAGGGCTTCCCGGCGCGGGCTTCGGCCAGTGCGAACACCTTCGCGTACAAAGCGGTGTCGTCAAAATCCAGGCGGTCGCCGCGTTCCAGTGCACTGCGGATCGCACGCTCGTCCATCGCCAATGTCCCGCCCAGTGCACGCACGGCCCGTTCGGTTGTGCCGGGTCTGTCCAAGGGCGCGCCGGGTTGCAGCAGGTCGCCATCCAGCGCCAATGAAATGCCGGAGGCGCGGCTGACCGCGCTCTGGAACGCCGCATTGCGGCTGGCATACCAGCCGGCGTTGTAGTCGGCGAAGCGGTGGACCTTGCGCGTATATGGGGTCTGGTAGCCGAGCAGGTGGGCGATGCCAAAGTACAGCCCGCCGCGACGGCTGAACACTTCATCGCGGATGGAACCGCTGACCGGGTAGGGATAGCGGGACGCGTTGGATTCGGCGAAGGGGATGCTGACCTGCATTGATCCGCCGGTCTGCACCGGATTGGCGTCGGCAAACAGGCGATTGCCCAGGGGAACGCGGCCAATCAGGTCTTGGTAGATTTCACTGAGCTCGCGTTCGGTGCGTGCCCGTTGCAGGCGCTGCGCGTAGGTATGTCCATCCGAAGATTTGATATTCAGTGCGGCGTCGACCAGGAATCCCGGAATGTGCTTCGAGGCCGCGCGTCGGTCAATTTCGCCGCGTGCAATCTTCGGCAGGCCGGCTACGGTGGGATCGGCCTGGTAGCCCGATTCCTGTTCGATCACCGCCAGCACCGCGCAGATGTTCTCGCTGGTGGGTTCAATGCGTTGTGCGGCGAAGGCGGTTTCGATATCGGCTGCCCACAGTTGGCGGTCCGCCACGCTGGCTGGCATGCGCTGCACGATCTCCGAGCGCACCGCAAGCGGCGCGCGCGTGGGCAGCGGCGCGGTGGTGGCACAGGCAGTCAGCCACAGGCAGCCCAGGGCGGAAAGGGCGCGCAGGTCAGGCAGGAGGAAGGGCTTGGACATGCGCGAAGCATACAAGCCGCAGGGCTGCACAGCGGCGCCAACTGCTGGATAATCCGGGCCAGCGCGTTGCCCCCTACGATGTGCAAGGTACCGGACCCATGCCCGCCAACCTATTCGTTAACCCCCTGGATAATCCGATCTGGTTTTCGCTGCAGACCATTCACACGAACCTGGCCGTGATGCATGACAAAGTGGCTCGCTATCGACCCGACCATGCGCCTTTCCTGGGGGTGGAATCGGCCGCCGTGGAGGTGACGGAGACCTGCGCGGTGCTGACCGCGCCGGGCGAATCGGTCTACCTGCTGGGAGTGGCGCCTGCGCAGTCCGTTGGCTGGCAGCTGACGGGTCTCCAGCCGCTGGCGCAGATGGTGTGCGACGCGCCGCTGCAGGTTGTGCCGGGGCCGCCGATCATTGCGCTGTCTGATGCGCACCGCAGTGAGGTGCTGGCCTTGACTGCGCTGGTGTATCCGCATTACTTCCGCGAACTGACCATGAACATGGGCCGCTACTTCGGCATTTACCAGCAGGGGCAGCTGGCCGCGATGATCGGTGAACGCATGGGCAGCGTGCATTCCCGCGAAATCAGCGCCATCTGCACCCATCCGAAGTTCAACGGACGGGGCTATGCGCGCCGGCTGATGGCCTGGCTGAGCAACGATTGCCTGGCGCGCGGGTTGCAGCCGTTCCTGCATGTCAGCTACGAGAACTCGCGTGCCAGGCTGCTATACGAAAAAATGGGCTATCGCCTGCGGCGTGACATCGGCTTCTGGGCGCTGCAACGCCAGGGCGGCTGACAAGTACGGTCAAGGCCGGCAACCGCGGCGATTGCAGACATTCTTACGGGCGTCCTGCAATCGGCATGACCTCCGCCCTTGGCGGGAGCATCACGCGGGCCGCAATCACCAGCGCCGGCCTTTGCAAATGCAACGTCGCGCACAGTCTGGAAAATCAAAGCCCCCGGCCGCCCGGAAAAGCGCGCCGTAGCTGTCAAGCTGCGGCCCGTAACCGGGACGTCGGCTCGACGACCCGGTCATTCGTAACACTGGGGAGTGTGATGGAATTCCTGCATGCAACGCCGGTCGCCGGCGTGGTGGTCGATTGATGCGCCTTGTTTTCCTGATGGTCGCCTGGGCCTGCGCCTCGCCTGCGGGTGCGCAGGCCATCAACGACCAGTTCGACCGCATCAGTGGCGAGCGCCACATCGTCTACACCGCCGATGGCAGCCGCGATACGCGCAAGCCGGTGTTTACCTTCGACGCACATTTTGCCGGTCAGGCCGTGTCGATGGGTATCAACATGGCGTATGTGACTTCCGCTGAAGGCGAGGCGATACCCGGACCGCGCTTTGCCGGCTGCCACGACATTGCGTGGTGGGTCGATGGCCAGCCCTATGAAACCGGGCCAACTTCGTATGGTAGCGAGCTGATCGATGGTGACCGGATCGAGCTGATCGATCAGCCGGTCAACGCCGAATGGGTGGCCGCGTTGGGCGCAGCGCAATCGGTACGCTATCGCGTGTGCCGCGATGATCACCTGCTTACGTCGGGTGATATCAGGGGCTTCAGCATGCTGTCGGCCAAGCTGAAGAATGCGGCGATGTCGGCACCGGTGACGGCCACCCACACTTCGGCCACCTCCACTTCGTCGCCCTCCACGTCCGCGCCTGCAGCGAGGCCCGGGCCTGCGCCCTCAACCGAGGTGGAATACCAGGGGATGCATTGGCGACCCAAGCATCCCAGCTCCCCGTTCGGCGGGAAATAATGAATCAACTTCGCCCGCTGGTGGAGGTGGCCGGGCACGCGCGCCTGCTCAGCCGCCCAGCTGGTTGATCTGCGCATTTTCGACCACCGCAGGCAGTGGCTGTTGACCCAGCACCGCCAGCATCGCGCGACCCACGCGCTCAGTCGTCGTCATCAGTCCGGGCAACAGGCGCACGCCCAGCCCCATGAACGGCCCGGCCACCGCATGTACGGCGGCCATCGCAGAATGGGGCGAACGCACGCCCTGCACCGGCTGGATACCGCCGGGACGCAGCATCACCGTGCGGATTGGCAGCGCCTGCAGTGCCAGTTCGGTCTCACCCTTGATGCGCAGCGGCATCAGGCGGCTGGACGGGTCCGAATGGGCGCCGGAGATGTACACGAACACCAGTGCGGGGTTCAGGCCCGCCAGGGTGCTGGCGACATGCAGGGTCAGATCCAGGGTGATTTGGCGATACGTGGCCTCGGCGGTGCCCAGCGGAGGCGCGCCTGCGCAATACAGGCAGGCGTCGAATGGTTGCAGCTGGTCCTGGATGGCAGACAAGTCGGCGAAGTCCGCGCACAACAACTCGGTCAGTTTGCTGTGGGTCTGGCCGCTGGGGCGCCGGCCCAGCGCAACCACTTGGGTGACGGCGGGGTCGCGCAGGCATTCGCGCAGTACGCCCTGGCCAACCAGGCCGGTGGCGCCGGTGATGAGAATGCGCATGGGGATTTGCCGTAAGGGGGGAAGTTGCAAATCTATCCCCGTTGCCGTGAAGGGATCGGGACGTCATACCCAGCGCCACCATTTTTGAGCCGACAGTCTGCTCATCGGCTGATGCTGATCGAAGGTCTGCAGCAACACTGGCACGCGCGCTGCCGGATGCAGGCAGACGGCGCGCAAGCGGTAGATCTGGCATGCACGGGTACATCGCCCTGTTGCGCGCGATCAATGCAGTAGGCACCGGAACGCTGGTCAAGGCGGATCTGCGCCGCTTGTGCGAAGCCATCGGCTTCGCCGAGATGCGCACCCGTATTGCCAGCGGCAAAACGGTCTTTCGCAGTACCTCGGCTGCGGTGCAAGCGAAGACTGCACCAGACGATGCGCTGGCAGTCCATGCCGGCAAGCCGGTGGCTGTGCTGGTAAGGGCGGGGGCGGAGCTTGCCACCGTATTGGCCGGGAATCCTTTTCCCGACGCCGCGCCGAACCCGGCGGTGACCATTTTCCTTGGTACCGCCCCGGCGGCCGAAAGCATTGAGCTGGCGAGACATCTGAGTAGGAGCAGAGGGCCATGAGCAAACGCGGGATCTACGAGCATTACGGCAGCGGCATGGCTGACTCCAGGCGGGTGATTCCTGCGGCCAGCAAGCGCACCGCCCGAAATCTCGATAGCGTGGCAAAGCTGGTGGAAATGGCGGCGACTTGAGGCTTGGTGGCCGGCCATGTTCATGACTCGTTCGGATGCGTCGCCGATCGGGCACTAGACTGGCAGCCACTCCCACCGTGTGCTGATGCGCCACATGTTCAAGCAAGCAATTCTGGCCACGCTGTGCCTTGCCATGGCGGCATGCGGGAAAGGTCCGCCGCTACAGGCAACCGATACCGTCGTCGACCTTCCGCTGCATGCCGAGCAGGCCGGCGCACTGAGTGGCGGCATGGCACCGGCAGGGGCGGCCACCGCCAATACGCTGGATTCCAAGGACTGGTCGCCGGTGCAGGTCAGCTCCGGCAAGGCCTTCGTGAGTTGCACTGCCGATTCCGAGGACGGCAGCGAAGGGTATGCGCTCGAAGACCTTTCCTATGCCAGCGTGTCGTCGGCGGTGGGGCCTTGCGAAAAGACCGGAACCGTACGACTGCGTTACCAGGGCAAGATCGCCGCCGACTTCACCGCGCTGGTCGAGCGCGTAGCCAATATTGCCGAACGCCTGCGCGTGGAAACGCGCATCCTGGACCTGGACTCCAGTGGCGGGCATGTGGAAGCGGCGATGAAGGCCGGTGACGCCATCGGCGCGACACGCTGGCTGCTGCTGGTTCGCGAAGACGCGATCTGCCACAGCGCCTGTGTGTTGATCCTGGCTGCGGGTGATGATCGCCACATCACCGGCAAGGTCGGCATCCACCGCATGATCCGGGTTGATTCCACGGCCGATACCCGCACAGAGCTCAGTCATGAGTTGCGCGAGGTCTATGCGCAGATGAAAGATTACCTGGAGCGCAACGGCGCCGCAGTGGCGGTCGCCGACCTGATGATGACCGTGCCCAACCGCAAGCTGCGGCTGCTGACCCGCAACGAGCTGGAAGAGTACGGGCTGGCCGGCACCAATGCCGTGCAGGACGATCTGGAACGGATCCGGTTGACCCGCAAATGCGGCGAGGATTTCGTGGGGCGCAAGGACGAGTTCACCCGGGTCTTCGAGCGCGAGTGCGCGCGACCGGGCAAGGCGCAGCAGCAGGTCGACGCCTGTGGACTGGCGCTGCGCGAGGACTATGGCTTTCCGGATGGGAAGTGCCCCATTGAAAGCCCCTTGTCGCGGCACGACCGCGCGGACGCGTCTGTGTCGGACCAGTCGGGAAACCCGTAACGCCGGTATCTACGGGAGCCCGGCGTGTGCGCCGTGTACTACCTCGTCGCCAAGCCACGGCTATGATGCTCGCCGGCCAGCCTCAAAACAGATCCGCGTGGAGTTGCAAAAGTTGGCGGCCGTGCGCTTTGCACCACAGATCAAACCTGCAGTACGGTCAAGCGATCTATCGTTTTCGGCTACCGGCTACCGGCTACCGGCTACCGGCTACCGCTCCCCGGTTCTCAGGTCTAAGGTCTAAGGTCTCAGGTTTCAGGCCCCAGGTGTCACTCCCCTCACCCCAATCACCTCAATCACCTCAATCACCTCAATCACCTCAATCACCTCAATCACCCATCCGGAGATTTCCAAATGAGCCTAGAGATCCAGATGCTGGCCTGGTCCATTGCGCTGGGCCTGGTCCATGTCTTGCTCGGCGCGCTACTGATGACGATGCAACGCGGCCTGAAATGGAATGCAAGTGCGCGCGACGGCGAGGCCAAGCCACTTACCGGGGTGGCGGCGCGGCTGGATCGCGCCTCGAAGAATTTCCTGGAGACCTTTCCGTTTTTCGCCGCTGCGGTGCTGGCGGTGGTAGTGAGCGATCGGATGAGCGGCGATACCGCACTTGGTGCGCAGGTCTATTTCTGGGCACGTCTCGCTTACCTTCCGATCTATGCCGCCGGCATCCCCTACCTGCGAACGCTGGTCTGGGCGGTGTCGTTGTGGGGCTTGCTGCAGGTGCTCTGGGCCCTGTTCTAAGCGATCCGGGCGGACGGGTGTTCGCTCAGCCTTGCGCCCAGTTTTCGCACAGTGCGCGCTTGCGGGCAGGGGTCAGTTGCT
>JBDSUI010000062.1:0-8992 GCA_039927795.1 Pseudoxanthomonas sp. | reverse complement strand
CCGAGTAAGCCGTTACGCAATTTTTGCAAGATGTAAAAGAAAGCGGGCTTCGGCCCGCTTTTTCTTTGGCAATGGCAAACCGCGTGAGGGGCTATAGATCGCGTACGGTCAGGACCATGTGCACCTGACAGAAACAGTCTTGACTCTCTGCTGCGGGGCGTCGTCCGACGTCCGGCTGTCATTGGCAATGCCGGCTGCTTCGGTCGTTGCCCGGTAATTGGGAATGGCTTAGCCCAGACGTCTGCACCGCGGTTCCATGCTGTAGTCATCTCGCGGCGTGCTGCCCTAGCCATGCAGCGCTGCACTTGCAGCTGTTCAGAAGCCTGTTCCGCTGATTGTTCTTGTGCCGACGATGATCAGAGGTACTGCACACCTATCCCGTGCAAGTTCCATCAACAGTTCGCAGGGCCGCGGCGGTATGAAGATCAGAAACATTCCATTTCTGAAGCTTTCGGCGGTAGCTGTGCTGCCATGCAACCCTGGCGCCCCGCCGCATCCCGCTACGTGATCGCGTCGCTGCCGCCGATGCAACAGGGCCTATTACTACGGCTGCTGTTCCCAGCCACGCGGTCCCCGCCGGACGGCTTGGGTCAACCTCACATGGCGCATTGCAACCGGCACTGCTAGATTCCCATCGTCTGCACCCAAGGAGAATCAACGTGTCCTCAGCAACCCACGACCTGGATCTGTTCGTGCGTGAAGCGCTGGTCAAAGGCGAGCCGAAAGCGTCGTTGGAGACTGCGCTGGTCGCTGCCGGTTGGCCAAACGAGCAGATCCGCAGCGCCTTGGATGTCTACGCTGACGTCGGGTTTTCCGTGCCGGTGCCCAGGCCGCGACCCTATCTTTCCGCACGCGAAGCCTTCTTCTATCTGACCCTGTTCACCACCTTGTACATTTCCACCTTCCACCTGGGCAGCCTGCTGTTCAAGCTGGTCGAGCAGGCTTGGCCGGACCCCGCCGACGGCGACTATGTGATCAGAGGCCTGGGTGCTTCGATGCGCTGGTCAATCGCCTCGCTGGTCATTGCCGTCCCGGTGGTCCTGTTCATGGCCCGGCATCTGGGCAAGGAGCTCACCCGCAGCCCGGCCAAGCGGCTCTCCGCTGTGCGTCGCTGGCTGACTTACCTGACCTTGTTCATCGCAGCGGTGGTGCTGATCGGGGACATGATTACGCTGGTCAACAATGTGCTGGGCGGCGAACTTAGCCTGCGCTTCGTCGCCAAGGTGGTGGTGGTGGCGCTGATCGCGGGCACGGTGTTTGGCTATTACCTCTGGGACCTGCGCAAAGAGGAGCAGGAGCCATGAAAAACGGAAACGTCGGTCGTTCGCTGGCCATTGCCGCGAGCGCAGTGGTAATTGCAACGTTGGTTGCAGCAATGTTGCTGTTGGGGTCGCCGCAATCGCAGCGCGAGTCCCGGCTGGACCGCAAGCGCGAGCAGGACATGGAAAGCATCGCGCTTGCGATAAACACTCGCGCGCGGGAAGGAAAACCGCTGCCTGCGTCCCTGGAAGTCCTGTCCAGCGAACCCGGCTTGCGTCTGGCGGTCAGCGACCCGCAGACCCGTGCGCCGTATGTCTACGCCATCACCGGCAGTGACCGCTATCGCCTGTGTGCGGTGTTCGCCACCGATACCGGCGACGCGTCCCGCCGGGGCTGGGTCGATCAGGATTGGCTGCATGGGGCGGGACGGCATTGTTTCGAGCGCAGGGTAGATCCGCGAAAGACCTGAGCTGCGGTAGTTGCGGTTTCCACGCAGGGCGCCCTTGCGCCCGGTCTTCCCGTATCACTACGGGCGGACGCGGGGAGCGGGCTCCATAAGGGGCTGTTTGCGGGGCTTACGGGGCCGGCTTGCGCAACCAGCGCAGCAGTTGCTGATACACGGCCGGACTTCCCAGCAAGTCCAGGTGGTTGATGCCATGGCCTATCCACTGGCGTGATTTGGGAATGCGCAGGTGAAAATCGCGCTGCGCGTGCATTCCCAGTGCGCTGGCCACCGGAACCAGGCCATCGCCGCGCATTGCGTCAATGCTGCGGCCCTCCTTCTTGATCTGGGTGGAAACCGCCATTGCGTAGGCCAGCACCGAGGCGGGCAGGGGCATGGGCGTGCGGCCATCGGCGCGACCATCGCCATCGCGATCCTGCCAGTCGGCATCGCGCAGGTTGCCGTGTCGCAGGTCCTGGATGCCGGCACTGCGAATCTTGCCCAGGCGCACGAACGGGGCGCTGTAGGGGCTGAGGCCTATCAGCATATCGGCCCAGCTGCCGGCGCGTTCCAGCGGCGCGCCGTGGTGCGGGGTGCCGAGGAAGACGATCGTGGTAGGTAGTGTCGGCCAGGTGAGTTGCCGGCTGCGCGCCTGATCCAGCGCGCTGCGTGTTACCAGTCCACCCATGCTGTGGCAGAGCAGGGTGATGTCCTGCACCGGCACCGGCCACGCGGCAACCAGCTCCTCCAGCAGCGCGGACAGCATGCTGCCGTTGTGCGAGATATGCAGGCCGCTGTTGTAACGCAGATAGACCGGTGTGTAGCCAAGGTCGCGTTGCAGGGCCTGCCCGTGGTCGTGGCCGGCATAGTCCCATTGCAGGTCGTTCATGCACAGGCCGTGCACGAGCACCAGCAGTTTCCCGCTTGGCTGTGGCAAGTGCGTGGAAAGTGCCTTGCGGTCTAGCGGAAGAGGTTGCCCCTGCTGGCGGAAATGCATGGAAATCGCCAGCGGGTTGGCGCTGGCCTGCAAATGGTCGCCGAGTACGCCGTTCATGGCCGCCAGCACCGCAACACGCTGGGGTGAGGGTTCGCTTGCACCCAGCAGCGGCGCAAGGCGCGATAGCGACCTGTCCACGCCGATCCCCACCAGGCGGGTGAGTCCACGCACGCGGCCATAGATGAAGCCGGTGAGTCCGGTGGTAGTGGCGGGTGCCTGCCTGCCGATGACGGCAGGCAGGTGGGTGATGGCGGCGTGCACCGATTCGACCAGATCGGTGACGCCGTTAACGCCATCGATGGCCAGTTGACCCAGCCCGCGCAGTTCAGTGGCCCTGCATGCGGCGGCGGACACCTCGACTGATTTCTTCATGCGTCGATCGTGGCACGCAGCAGGGCCCGGCCGCAATTTCTACCGCGCGCCAGTCAGCGCGCTCGCCTGGTGAGGAGGCGATTGCCCCGCCCAAGGAGTTGCCAGTCTGCAGCCCGCGCCACCGCAGCCTGTGCTTGCGGCTGCGTGTCAGCCGTCATGGAAGAAGGCGAAGACATCGCCACTGTGGCGCAGCCATCTGCCGGGGCAGGTCAGCACCCCGCACGATGCCGGGTGGGAAATAGCCGGTATAGGCCGGGAAGATCGTGCCGATCTTCGAACTGGCAATGCGCCTGATCATGACTTCCGAAGACACCCGGCGATAGTCAGTGGTCACCCGCACGTCGCCGAAGCTGGCCGAAAGACTACTCCGGCCCCCGGTTCCCGGGCTTCGGCCGCAGGATGTCCGGATCAAACCAGTCCGGTTGCGTAATACAGGCCGATGATGAAGAACACGGCCAGGGTCTTGATCACGGTAATGGCGAAGACATCCTTGTAGGACTGGCGATGGGTCAGGCCGGTCACTGCCAGCAAGGTGATGACCGCGCCGTTGTGGGGCAGGGTATCCATGCCGCCCGAGGCCATTGCCGCGACGCGGTGCAGTACCTCCATCGGAATTCCTGCTGCATTGGCGTTGGCGATGAAGCTGTCGGCCATGGCGGCCAGGGCGATGCTCATGCCGCCTGATGCCGAGCCGGTGATGCCCGCCAATGCGGTGACCGAGACCGCCTCGTTGACCAGCGGGTCGGGAATGGACTGCAAGGCATTGGCGACCACCAGGAAACCAGGCAGGGCGGCAATGACCGCGCCGAAACCATATTCCGATGCGGTGTTCATTGAGGCCAGTAGCGCGCCGCCGATGGCGGATTTGGTGCCTTCTGCGAAACTGGTGATCACCGGTTTCCAGGCAAACAGGATCACCGCCACGATCCCGACCAGCAAGGCTCCTTGCACAGCCCAGATCGCCGCAATCTTGGAAACTTCCTGCACCACCGGCGCGGGATTTCCGATCACCGCGGGAATAAAGGACTGGGTCTGGCCATAGAAACCGGGGATCAGCCTGGTGAAGGCGAAATTGGACACGCCTACCAGGATCAGCGGCAGGATTGCGACCAGGGGATGGGCCAGGTGATCGCCGCGGAAAGGCTCGGGTTCGTTGCGCAGGTCAGCACCGTAGCCTTCTGCTGCGCGCACGGCGACACGGCGGCGCCATTCCAGATAACACATGCCCAGGATCAGGATGAACACCCCGCCCAGTGTGCCCAGCACTGGCGCGGCCCAGCCCGTGGTGCCAAAGAAGGAAGTCGGAATGATGTTCTGGATCTGTGGCGTACCCGGCAGCGCATCCATGGTGAAGGTGAAGGCACCCAGCGCGATGGTGCCCGGTATCAGTCGCTTCGGTATGTCGCTCTGGCGGAACAGTTCGGCGGCAAACGGATACACCGCAAACACCACCACGAACAGCGACACGCCACCGTAGGTCAGCAGCGCGCAGACCAGCACGATCGACAGCATGGCCCGTTGCGCGCCGACCACCTTGATGGTTGCGGCGACAATCGACTTGGAGAAGCCGGAGATCTCGATCAGCTTGCCAAACACCGCACCCAGCAGGAAGACGGGGAAGTAGAGCTTGAGGAAGCCGACCATCTTGTCCATGAACAAGCCAGTGAACATGGGCGCGACCAGGGTCGGGTCGGTCAGCAGCACCGCGCCCAGCGCGGCGATCGGCGCGAACAGGATTACGCTGTAGCCGCGGTAGGCCACGAACATCAGGAAACACAACGCGGCCAGCACGATCAGGAAGGACATCGGGGAACTCCGGTAAAGGGTGAAGTCGGCAGCGGTGCTGCCTGTCTATGGTGGTGACCAGGAAGCCGGCGCTGTTTACCGCCGGCCACTACCCTTCACTTTTCCGCAGCGAGTATCCGCAGCAATCCCGCCTGGCCCCACTGTACGAAGGTACAGGTGCTGTACCGGCAGCAAGTCTCTAGCCTTGCCTGCGAATCGGCCGCATCGGCCTGCCACGTTGTACCCGGGAGAGGGGAATTACATGAAGCGTAAACATCTGAGTCTGGCCATAGGTTGCGTACTGCTGGCACCAGCGGCATGGGCGCAGGAAACGGCACCTGCAGCGGCCAGCGAGACGTCCGGCACTGCAACCAACCTGGGCACTGTCACGGTCACGGCGCGCAAGCGCGAGGAAACCCTGCAGGAAGTGCCGGTCGCCGTCACCGCATTTACGTCCGAGTCGCTGGACAAATTGAACATCAGGGACATCGGCGACCTTGACGCCCAGGTGCCCAACCTCACCATTTACGCCGCACGCGGTTCCAGCAGCGCTGCCACTGTCTACATCCGCGGCGTTGGCCAGGCCGATACGCTGTGGGGTGTTGATCCAGGCGTCGGTATCTACCTGGATGACGTGTACATTGCGCGGCCCCAGGGTGCGCTGCTCGACGTATTCGATGTGGATCGGATCGAAGTACTGCGTGGACCGCAGGGCACCTTGTACGGCAAGAACACCATCGGCGGCGCGATCAAGTACATCTCCCGCGGCCTGCCGCAGGCAACCAGTGGCTTCGCCTCGGTTACGGTCGGCAACTACAACCAGCTCGACGCCAAGGCCGCCATTGGCGGCTCGATCGGTGGCGAGGACAGCGGTTTGCGCGGCCGGGTTTCGGTGGCAAGCATGAATCGCGACGGATTCGGTGAAAACCTGTACACCGGGCAGGACGTCAGCGACAAGGAAATCAATGCGGCCCGCTTCCAGCTGGGCGCCTACGCAGGGGAAGATTTCGACGTGCAGTTCGCGCTTGACTGGATGGATGACCAGTCCGGCGTGCGCGGCGCCAAGATGCTGGCACCGAACCGTTTCACCACCAGCCCCATCCCGGCTTTTGCGTCGCTGACCGCGTTCGGCCCAAATGCTCCGCTTGACGACCGCTATGACATTCGCAGTGGCATGAAGAACATCAACGACACGGAGATGAAGGGAGCATCGGCCACGGTCAACTGGCGGCCAAATGAGGACTGGGCGTTCAAGTACGTGATCGCCAAGCGAGAATCCGACACCGAAACCAACATCGACTTTGATACAACACCGGCAGCGATCGCCGACGTCAAGGCTTACTACAGCGACAGCCAGGTCAGCAACGAACTGCAGGCCAATTACGATGGTGGCGGACGTGTGCGTGGCGTGACCGGCCTGTACTGGTTCAATGGTGACGCCGGCGGTCAGGTCCTCAACAACTTCTTCAATCTGAGCTTCGGCGACACGCAGGGACAGGTCAACACCAAGAGCTTCGCGGCTTATGCCGACTGGACTTTTGACCTGACCGAACGCCTGAAGCTGGATGTGGGCGCGCGCTACACCGATGAAGACAAGCATGCCATCGCCTACAACATCGGCTACACCGATGCGACCTTCAGCAAGCCGAACGGGGTCGTCGCAGCCAACTTCGACAAAACCATAAACTTCAAGAACGTGTCGCCGAAGATTTCGCTGGACTACCAGGTCACGCCAGACATCATGGTGTACGGCCTGGCCTCGCGTGGCTTCAAATCCGGCGGCTACAACATCCGCGCCAACACGACGGCGGTTCCGCGATCGGGCGACCCGTTCGACGATGAGAGCGTCGACAGTTTTGAAATCGGCAGCAAGATGAGCTTCCTCGACCAGAGCCTCTTCCTGAATCTGGCCGCTTTCCACAACAAGTACGAGGACATCCAGCTTTCTGTGTTCACCCAGTACATCGATGGAGCCGGAAATCCGCAGTTCTTCGGCGACTTCGCCAACGCTGGCCAAGGCACCGTCAATGGCGTCGAGGTCGAGTATCAGTGGTTGCCGACCGCCCACTGGATGATCAGTGGCAACTTGGCCTGGCTGGACGCCAAGTACGATGAGTACGTAACCGGTGGCGTCAACGTAGCGGACAGCCAGCGTTTCACCAATGCGCCTGAATTCTCTGGTGCGGTGAACGTGGAGTACCGGACTGATCTGGCCAATGGCGGCAACCTGTCGGCGCGCGTGGGCTATTCCTACCAGTCCGAGGTCTGGCCCACTACCGACCTGAGTCCGCTCATCAGGCAGGACGGTTACGGTCTGGTCAATGCAGGCGTGATCTGGAAGGTCAACGATGCCTGGTCGTTGGCCTTGCAGGGCACCAATCTGACCGACGAGGAATACCGCACCACCGGCTATAACCTGGATACGGCGTTGGGCGTAACGACCGGCTTCTACGGCGCGCCGCGCCAGTACATGGTGACCGCGCGTTACGATTTCTGAAGCCTGATCTTGCCCGGAGGTAGCGCAATGGCGGGCGAAAGCGCGCCATTGCTGCGTTATGCTCGGCACATGCTGCAGGCGGCGTCAGCTGCGACCGTACTCCACCTTTTTCCAGTGCTGTGTCGCGGCTGGCGTGCCATGGTCGCAGCTGCCCCAGCTCCTGGAACGCGTTTCACCATAAAGGTAAGGATCGTGCCGACTGATCATTTCGCTGCATGCTGAGTTTCTGGACTGTTGCCTTCGCCAGTGTGTTATGGCTGGGCCTGATGTTCGGCACGGCGCTGGTCGGCGAGCGCCACCCGATGATTTTCGCGCGCCATTGGCGGCACGTGTATTCACTGTCGTTGGCGGTGCATTGCACTTCGTGGACGTTCTACGGCACTGTCACCCAAGCCGCGCGTTACGGCTGGCCGTTGCCGCCTACTTTCCTGGGCGCCATCCTGTTCTATGCGCTGGCAGTGGCTTTCATGGTGCGGCTGGTGAAGCTGGCGCGCGAGACCAACGCCACCTCGCTGGCCGACCTTATCGCCACGCGGCTGGGCAAGGACGCATGGCTGGCCGCAACGGTGACGCTGGTGGCTGCACTGGGCCTGATTCCCTACATCGCCCTGCAGTTGAAGGCCATTGCGATGAGTTTTGCCACGCTTACCGTGGATGCGGGCGATGTGGTCGAAGCGGTGCCGGCGTGGCGTGACAGCGCGCTGTATGTGGCGCTGGCCATGGCCCTGTTCGCGATGCTGTTTGGTACCCGCCGCGCCAGTGCCGCCGAACACAACCGTGGCCTGGTGCTGGCCATGGCCTTCGAGTCGCTGTTCAAGCTGGTGGCAATGCTGGCGCTGGGCGCCTTTGTCTGGTTTGGGCTGAAGTCCATGCCGGCGGCGGCTTTGCCGGTGACGCCACTGGAGCCGGTCGGCGGGTTTGCGCCGCTGGTGCTGCTGGGCGCGTTGGCGATGTTCATCCTGCCGCATCAGTTCCACGTGGGCGTGGTGGAATGCCGCGACGATCGCGATGTGCGCACCGCACGCTGGCAGTTCCCGCTGTACCTGATTCTGATCGCGCTGCCGGCGCTGCCGCTGGCGCGCGCGGGCACCGCCTTGCTCGGCACGGGCGTGCCTTCGGACATGTACGCGCTGGCGCTACCGTTCTCGCAGGGGCACGAAGGCGTGGCGCTGTTCGCCTTCCTTGGTGGGCTGAGTGCGGCCACCGGCATGGTCGTGGTCAGCACGCTTACCCTCAGCCTGATGATCGGCAACCACTGGTTCGCGCCCGGATTGCTGCGCGGCGTCTGGTCGCGGGGCAAAGGCAGCGATCGTCGTGGCGACCTGCTGCTGCTGCGTCGGGTCGGCATCCTGGTGATCATGCTGCTGGCCTGGGCGTACAGCCGACTGGACAGCGGCAACGAGGCGCTGGCCGATATCGGCGCGGTGTCGTTTTCGGCGCTGGCGACGCTGGCCCCGGCGCTTGGATTTGCGGTATGGCGACCGCAGACGCCGCCGCGCGCAGCGATTATCGGGGTGGTGGTTGCCTTTGTCGTGTGGGCATGGGTGATGCTGATGCCGATGCTGGTCGCTCTTTCGGGAAGCGATCCGGCGTGGTTGCAGTCCGGTCCTCTCGGACAGGCGTGGCTGTCGCCGCATGG
>JBDSUI010000061.1:0-4217 GCA_039927795.1 Pseudoxanthomonas sp. | reverse complement strand
CCTCGACGATGAACAGTTCGGACTTGGCCGGATCCTTTTCCTGGCAGTCGGCGAGCTTGCCGGGCAGGCCGGCAATATCCAGCGCGCCCTTGCGGCGGGTCAGGTCGCGGGCCTTGCGGGCGGCTTCGCGGGCGCGGGCCGCATCGATGATCTTGCCAGTGATGGCGCGCGCCTCGTTGGGGTGTTCCTGCAGGAACTCCTCCAAACGTGCACCGAACGTGTGCTCAACTACCGGTCTTACCTCGGAACTGACCAGTTTTTCCTTGGTCTGCGAGGAAAAGCTGGGGTCCGGCACCTTGACCGACAGCACGGCAATCATGCCTTCACGCATGTCATCACCGGACAGCGTGATCTTGGCCTGTTTGGCGATGCCGCTTTGCTCGATGTAGTTGCTCAGCGTGCGCGTGAGCGCCGCACGGAAGCCGATCAGGTGGGTGCCGCCATCCTTCTGCGGAATATTGTTGGTGAAGCAGAACATGGTTTCCTGGTAGGAATCAGTCCATTGCAGGGCCACATCCACGGTGATGCCATTCTGCTCGCCGGTGACCGAAATCACGTTGGGATGCAGCGGGGTTTTCAGTTGCGCCAGATGTTCGACAAAGGAGCGGATGCCGCCCTCGTACTGGAACAGGTCCGAGCGGCCTTCCCCGCGTTCGTCGCTCAGGGTGATCTTGACGCCGGAATTGAGGAAGGAAAGCTCGCGCAGGCGCTTGGCCAGGATGTCGTAATGGAATTCGACGTCGGAGAAGATATCCACGGCCGGCTTGAAGCGCAGCAGGGTGCCGCGCTTGTCGGAGGCTTCCAGCTGCTTGAGCGGATACAGCGGCTCACCAAGCGCGTATTCCTGCTGGTAATGGAAGCCATCCCGCCACACGTCCAGCCAAAGATGCTCGGACAGGGCGTTCACCACAGACACGCCCACGCCATGCAGGCCCCCAGAGACCTTGTAGCTGTTGTCATCGAACTTACCGCCCGCATGCAGGACGGTCATGATGACCTCGGCAGCCGAAACGCCTTCTTCCTTGTGGATATCCACAGGAATGCCGCGACCGTTGTCGTAGACCGCAACCGACCCGTCTTCCAGGATCTTCACGACTACATCGTCGGCGTGCCCGGCCAGAGCTTCGTCAATGGCGTTGTCCACCACCTCGAAGACCATGTGGTGCAGGCCGGTGCCGTCGTGCACGTCGCCGATGTACATGCCTGGGCGCTTTCGCACCGCCTCCAGGCCACGCAGGACGGTGATCTTGCTGGAATCGTAATTGCCGTTGGGGGTCGGCAGGGTGGTTTCTTCGGTCATGCGCGTCGTTTCGCCTGCTGCGCTGCTGTACGGACCCGGATTCGCGGTACTTATCGCGAACCACCGGCACCACACATTAGCTATAGGGAGTGAGGCAGGGATTATAGCAGTTTGAGGATTGTTAAGCCCCTACGCCCCACTGGCGGGTTGCTCCACACCGGCGCCGTGTCATCGGACGTCCCGTAATGCTTGATGTGTCGCTGGCGGGCGCAAGACCCAGCGCTACTGTCTGTGGATACTCCCTTGTTCCACGTGGAACAAGGTCGTCCGGACAGTCAGCCCCACCAGCCCAGAAGGTGGTTCGGTACCGGTGACAAGCACCTGTGCGCCACTGCCAAGCAAGCGCTGCAGCACGCGTTGCTGGTGGTTACGGTCCAGCTCTGACGACAGGTCATCCAGGGCCACGATGGGCCACTCGCCCCTTCGCTGCGCGTAATCTTCGGCCTGTGCCAGCAACGCAGAAAGCGCCGACAGCTTGGCCTGCCCTCGCGACAACGCTTCGCGGTTGGGGTGGCTGGCATAGTCGATCCGCCAGTCAGCGCGGTGCGGGCCCACGGAGGTGTAGCCCAGGAGGCGGTCCCGGTCCCGGGCGAGCAATAGCGCATCGGCCAGAGAGACCTCCGCGCTACGCCAGCCAGGCTGGAAGTCGATCTCACTGGCACCCAATGCGGGTACCAGGTCAGCCGTGACCAGAGCCAATCGCAGCTGAAGCTGTTCCAGGTAACTCCGTCTGTGGCGGGTAAGAGGATCTCCTGCCTCAGCGAGTTCGTGATCCCAGACATCGAGCTGCTGCCCGCCACCACCGGTCTTCAGCAAGGCATTGCGTTGTTTCAGGGCGCGGGCATAACGCCTCCACAGGCCCATGAAGTCAGGTTCCACGTGGAACAGACCCCAATCCACAAACCGCCGTCGTGGCTCGCTGCCGCCAGTCACCAGCGCATGACTACCGGGTTCAAAGCTGACCACCGCCAACGCTGCGCAAAGCTCACCAAGCTGCTTGACTGTTTCGCCATCCAGCCGGCCGGTCCAGGATTGCCCGCTATGCCGCAAGCCGGCACGACGCGGTCTGGCCTCTGCCCCTTCGCGCCATTCCACGAAAACTTCGACCGCCTGACTGCCAGTCCTGATCAGTCCATCGCGCACCCGCCCCCGAAAACTGCGCCCATAGGCCATCAGATGCAGCGCTTCAAGCAAGCTGGTTTTGCCCGCCCCGTTGTCGCCGGTTATCAGGTTGAAACCGGGGCCAGGCTCGACTTCCACCTTCTCGAGGCGACGCAGACCGGCAACCGTGAGTCTGGTTACCTGCATGGCGCAGGCGTTTCAAACATGGGTGATGGCTCGAGCGTCACCTGCAGACGCCAATGGTCTCCGACCATGAAACCAGAACGCCCGGAGTGATCCGGGCGTTGCGGCGGTTCCACGTGAAACATCGCCGGGGTCACAGACGCAGCGGCATCACCACATGCCGGGACTTCTCGCTGCTGGCCTCACGCACCAGGGCCGAGGAATTGGCATCGCGCAGCTGGATGATGACGAACTCATCGCGCAAGGCCGACAAGGCGTCCAGCAGGTAATTGACGTTGAAGCCAATGGCCAGGTCGCTGACCTTGGTCTCGGCCTCGATCTCTTCCTGGGCCTCTTCCTGTTCGGGATTGTGGGCGCTGATTTTGAGCTGGCCAGGCGAGACCTCGACGCGGACGCCGCGGTATTTCTCGTTGGACAGGATGGCAGCACGCTGCAAGGCGGCGCGCAGCACTTCACGGTCCAGTTTGACCTCGCGGTCTGCACCGATCGGGATCACCGCAGCGTAGTCAGGGAAGCGGCCGTCGATCAGCTTGGAAGTGAAGGTCACGTCGTCGCGCTTGACCCGGATATGGCTGCGGCCGATTTCCAGCTCCAGCTCGCGGTCGCCGTTTTCCAGCAGGCGCTGGAGTTCGGTCACGCCCTTGCGTGGCACGATGATCTGGCGCTTGGCGCCCGACGCGCCTTCCAGCGGGGTTTCGCACAGGGCCAGCCGGTGGCCGTCGGTGGCCACGCAACGCAGCAGCTTGTCGCCCAGGTCAAACAGTAGTCCGTTGAGGTAATAACGGACATCCTGCTGGGCCATGGCAAAGGCCGTTCGCTCAATCAGTTCCTTCAGTGCGGCTTCTGGCACGGTGACTCGTTCGGTGGCCTCGACCTCGTCCACCGACGGGAAGTCATTGGCCGGCAAGGTCGCCAGGGTGAAGCGGCTGCGACCTGCCGAGACAGTCACCTTGTCGCCGGTCTGACTGACCGTGACTTTGCTGCCGTCAGGCAGCGCGCGAATTATTTCGAAGAGCTTTCGCGCCGGAATTGTGGTTTCACCATCCTGGGCATCGTCGACTGCGCTGCGCGCAATCATCTCTACCTCCAGATCGGTGCCGGTGAGAGAAAGTTGCCCGCCCTGGACCTGGACCAGGAAATTGGCAAGCACCGGCAAGGTTTGCCGACGTTCAACCACGTTGACGACTTGCGCCAACGGCTTCAGGAAAGCTTCGCGTTGCAGACTGAAACGCATGTGGTGCGTGCCCCTTATGCACTGGATCTTTAAAGAAGTATTAAATCAAAAGCTGGTGGTGGTGGTAGCGCTAATTTCGGTGGAAAAGCAACATAAGCTATTGAATCTAAATAATTTTTCAGTGCCTGCAAGCCGTGTATCAATGCCTGTCAATCACCGGTGCAACTTGTGGATAACTTTAGGTCCAAATTTGACCCCCAGCTTATCCACAGGGCCTGGACCCGTTTATTCACTGAGCTTACGGATCAGTTTGTCCCAGTCTTCATGCAGTTTTCCATCGGTTTCCATGAGGTGCCGGATCTGCCGGCAGGCATGCAATACGGTGGTGTGGTCGCGACCGGCAAAGGCATCGCCAATCTCGGGCAGACTGTGTTCGGT
>JBDSUI010000060.1:0-10468 GCA_039927795.1 Pseudoxanthomonas sp. | reverse complement strand
TTGGTGCAATCTGGTTGTCCAGCGAAGCTGAGTCGTCAAGCGCCGAGTCCGGGACTGCAATCGGTTCGCCGGTGGTGGCGTTGATGAATTCGGCCGGCTTGTCGCTATTGTTCATGTAAGCGGCCGTTGCGATGCCGCCGAAGAGCAAGGCGCCAGTCGCGATCAGAATCGTGGTGGTATTGCTTTTCATGATGCAGTCTCCAGGCGGGCGGCTCCCGCGTTATCAATACGTCAATTGCAGCACGACATGACTGAATGGAGCCCGCTGGTAGTGTCTCAAAACCCCCTGCAACGTGAACCATCCGTCTGCGCGGACGCCGTGGTAGCGTGTCGTCCGAAACGTAACCGAGAGTGTGAATACATGGCCACCCCTTTGCTGCTGCCAATATTGAACTGGGCCCGGAAACTGCGCTACCCCACCCTGTTCAAGATCACGGCCGCCTTGTTCGCGCTCACTTTGTTGGTGCCCGATCCCTTACCGTTCGTCGACGAGATCCTGCTGGGGCTGGGGACCTTGCTGCTGGCAAACTGGAAGCACAGGAAGAGTCCGCCGGTGCCGGATTCCAGCCGACGCAATGCTCGCTAGGCCACCGTGCTGGTCGATAGCCACTGCCACCTGGACGCTTCCGAATTCGATAGGGATCGGGACGCGGTCATCCAGCGGGCCCGCACGGCCGGAGTAGCGCAACAAGTGGTACCGGCCATTGCTGCGGTCCATTGGCCAAAACTTCGTGAAGTGTGCAGCCTCGATGCCGGACTTTTTCCGGCCTATGGCCTGCACCCCATGTTCCTGCAGCAACACCACCCGGATCATCTGCAGCTGCTCGGCGACTGGCTGGCACGCGAGCAACCGGTGGCCGTGGGTGAATGCGGTCTCGACTATTTCGTGGAAGGGCTGGATCCGGCAACCCAACAGGTTTATTTCGATGGGCAACTCGCGCTGGCCCGTGATTTCAACCTGCCGGTGATCGTGCATGCAAGGCGCGCAGTGGAGGCAGTGATTGCGTCCTTCAAGCGCATCGGCCGCCTGCGCGGCGTGGTGCACAGCTTCTCGGGAAGTCGCGAACAGGCGCGGCAACTGTGGCAGATGGGATTCCTGTTAGGCATCGGCGGTCCGGCTACTTATGTACGCGCCAATAGACTGCGCGGCCTGGTTGCGGACATGCCACTTGAGTATCTGCTGCTGGAAAGCGACGCGCCCGACCAACCGGATGCGGGAATACGTGGGCAGCGGAATGAACCGGCCAGACTTGCGTTTGTGTGCCAGGCCATTGCCCAACTGCGCGGACAGCCGGCCGAGGAAATCGCGTCTGCCACCACGGCCAATGCACGCGCCCTGTTCAATCTCCCGGCGGCTACCGGCGCAGATACTGCCGTGTAGTCAGCTTGGGGCCTTGCTTTTGAGCAGCAGTTCAAGCGCTTTGGCGACCATGGTGAAAGCAAAGGCTCCGGTAATGTGGGTCGCCGCGCCCAGGCCTGCTCCACAATCCAGCTTCATGGCCGCATCTGCGCCCATCTTCGGACGGATTCCACAAACGCTGCCGTCGGCTTGCGGGTATTTGACGTTTTCCAGCGAATAGACCGCTTGCACGCCGAAGTAGCGATCCGGGTTCTTTGGGAAATTGAACTCGGTGCGAAGCTTCTTGCGAATCAGCGCCAGCAGGGCATCGTGCTCGGTTCGGGACAAGTCGCGCAGGCGTATCTGGGTGGGATCGGTGCGTCCGCCGGCTGAACCTGACACGACGATTGGCAGCTTGCGGCGCCTGCACCAGGCAATCATTTCCACCTTGGTGCGGAAGCTGTCGCAAGCATCCAGCACCAGGTCGAAACCCTGATCCAGCAGGGCTTCAAGGTTGGCGGCAGTCAGGAAAGACGGTACCACCGTGACGTCGATCAGGGGATTGATTGCGTGGCAACGATCGGCCATGGCCTGGCACTTGTTACGACCGTATTGCCCTGCAAGGGCCGGCAACTGCCGATTGGTATTGGATACGCAGATGTCATCGGCGTCTATCAAGGTGAGATGACCGACGCCCGAACGCGCCAGCGCTTCAACCACCCAGGAACCTACGCCACCCATTCCGACTACCGCTACACGACTGGCTGCATAACGCTCGACCGCGCCCTGCCCGTACAGTCGATCAATGCCTGCGAAGCGCTCACGCAATTCTTTTTCCATTGGCGCATTGTAGACATGGCGGAACCGCGGACTCGCGTCGTACTATCCCGTTGCCAACCCCTCAGGAGCAAGCCCCATGGCCAGCCAGCCCGCAAAACCATCCACCGCAACGCGCTATCTCTTCCTGTTCCTGCTAGGTCTGGTCATCGGGATCATCGCTGTGGTGATGGTGTTGCGTGCAATCGAGGGCCGCAAAACGTGGCAGGACCATTTCCCGGAAGCGACCATGCGGGTCATGGACGCACACGTGGAGGAACTTCGTGCCAGCGTTGCTGCCAATCGCTGCAGCGCCACCGACGTGCTGCCACACCTGCAGACGCTGCGCTTCCTGGCCAACGATCCCGAACTCGCCTTTCCCGATCTCCGTGAAGATGCGCGTTTTACCCAGCATGCCGGCGAGTTGCGGGCCAGGCTGGACGGGTTGCTGGCAACGCCGCCGCTGGGCTGCCCGGGTGCCGAAGCAGCCATCCAGCAGGTCGGGGAAGCCTGCAAGGCTTGCCACCAGGATTTTCGAGGCTGAATCGCGGTTGTCATGCGCAGGTCAGAATTCCGATAACGCGTCCGGGTTGACGCGTTGTTCATGCACAGGCGAACAGGATGACGGCCACGAAGCACAAGTGTGTGCTTCCGTCGACCCATCGCCATCGCCTGACAAGGGCCACAGGAGAACCGCATGAAGATTCGTTTGCTTGCCCTCAGCGCCGTAGCGGCAGTCGCATTGGCCGGTTGCGCCACTACTTCCCCCGGTTACGGCAGTTCCTCGTCTTCCTACCCTTCGTCCAGTTCGTCGTCGCGTTGTAACGACTGTGGCATCGTGACTCGCATCGATACTGTCGGCTCCAACCGGACCGCGCCGTCCAAGACTGGCGCCGTACTGGGCGGCATTGTCGGCGCCATTGCCGGCCACGAGATCTCCGACAAGACCGGTGGCAGCAAGGGCAATCAGAATATCGCCACGGTTGCAGGCGCCGTCGGTGGTGCCGTCGCAGGCAATGCGATCCAGGGACGTACCACTGGCGACAGCTACGATGTGCACGTGCGCATGGACGACGGCCGCACCGTGGTAATCAACCAGCGTGACCTGGCAGGCGTCCGCGAGAACACCTATGTGCGCGTGGTCAATGGCCGGGTCGTCATTCGCTGAGCAATAGCCGCGTACACATCACGCGTGTAAAAAATAAGAACCCGGCCTAGGCCGGGTTTTTTCTACAGCAGCCTCTTCGACGCCGAGGTGATTGACTGCATGTTGCTGTATTGAGGATTCGACCGGCTCGTCGCCTGCCCACGCTTAAATCAGATCGCTTCCACTGCATCGGCCTGCAGGCCCTTCTGGCCCTGCACGACGGTGAAGCTGACCTGCTGGCCTTCCTTGAGGCTCTTGAAGCCCTGGCTCTGGATGGCGCGGAAATGTACGAATACATCTTCCCCGTTCTCGCGGCTGATGAAGCCGAAGCCCTTTGCATCATTGAACCATTTGACGGTACCGTTTTCGCGATCTGCCATTGCTGCTAACTCCCTGGAACGGATGATGGGTACGCCTGTGTTCCGGCGGCTGGTTGCAAGGAGGAAGCGTGTAACGTTGTAGCCGAACCTGGTCCGGCTGCATCAGGCCACGATTCACAGTGACCTTGGCAAGCGCAGCGCCTGAACATTAACGCGCAGAATTGCAAAATGCAATGAAACTGCGAGTCGTCAATATTTTCGCAAACTATTGATTTTATTGGAGTAAGCTCTTGGAACTACACACACTGTATTACGTGCTGGCAGTGATTCTGGTCGTGGTAGGCATGGCTGGGGTGATCCTGCCGGCCCTGCCCGGCCTGCCGCTGGTGTTCGCGGGCATGCTGCTGGCGGCATGGGCGGGCGGTTTTGATCAGGTCGGCTGGGTCACGCTGCTGATCCTGGGGGCGCTGACTGTGCTCTCGGTAGTCGTAGATTTTTTCGCCACCATTGTTGGCGCCAAGCGCGTCGGGGCCAGCAGGAAGGCGCTGTTAGGCGCGGTCATCGGGACGTTCGCAGGCCTGTTTTTTGGCCCGATCGGCTTGTTCGCCGGTCCGTTCGTGGGCGCACTGCTGGGTGAGCTCTGGCATGGGCGGGAATTAAGCCAGGCTGCCAAAGTGGGCTTGGGGACCTGGTTGGGCATCTTGCTGGGCACGGTACTTAAGCTTGGCCTGGCGTTCGCAATGCTTGGCCTGTTTGCATTCGCCTGGCTGGTCTGAACACCCCGGCTTCACTCGCCAACAATACGCGGGGATGGATACTCCCCGGCGCAAGGGGAACCACTCAATGATCCAAATAAACTGGAGTCGCAAGCGCATGGCATGGACGATCGTGTTCACCGTTTTGGTCACCGTTCTTTGCGTGGTACTGGCAATGAACTTCGCCACGCCCGAAAAGAAGATGGAAAAAGCGATTTCGCATCGTTATGAAATCACCGACCCGGCATTCAGGCGCGAAATGTCGGTGATGCTGGGCCCCACCATCCTGTCCGGCAACCGGGTGCAGTCGTTGCAGGATGGCGACGAGATTTTCCCGGCCATGCTGGCGGCGATACGTGCAGCGAAGACTTCTATCACCTTTGAAACCTACATCTACTGGTCAGGTGAAATCGGCAAGGAATTCGCCGACGCGTTGGCAGAGCGGGCCAAGGCCGGGGTGCCCGTCAGTGTGATCGTTGACTGGGCCGGCAGCATCAAGATGGACGATGAACTGCTGGACGAGATGCGCACCTCCGGGGTGCGCATCCACCACTACCGGCCGCTGCACTGGTACACGCTGAGCCGGATCAACAACCGCACCCACCGCAAACTGCTTGTGGTCGATGGTCGCATCGGCTTCACCGGAGGGGTGGGCGTGGCCGATCAGTGGACCGGCCACGCCCAGGACCCCGAGCACTGGCGCGATTCGCATTTTCGCGTTGACGGACCTGCCGTGGCTCAGATGCAGGCTGCGTTCAATGACAACTGGATAAAGACCACCGGCGAAGTCTTGAATGGCCCGGCTTATTTCCCGCAGATCGAGCCGCAAGGCGATGTGGCCGGGCACCTGTTCGTTGCCTCGCCTTCGGGTGGCAGCGAGAGCATGCACCTGATGTACCTGATGGCCATCGCAGCAGCCGGGGAATCAATCGACCTGGCCGCCTCCTATTTCGTGCCCGACGACCTGATCAAGCAGGCCCTGCTGACCGCCCGCAAGCGCAACGTACGCGTGCGCATCATGTTGCCTGGAGCAAACATCGATTCGGGCGCGGTGCGACTTGCCTCACGCGCGGCGTGGGAGGACCTGTTGCTGGCCGGGATCGAGATCAGCGAATACCAACCGACCATGCTGCACACCAAGATGTTGATCGTGGACCGGGAACTGGTATCGGTGGGCTCAACCAACTTCGATATCCGCTCGTTCCGCCTGAACGACGAGGCCAGCCTGAATCTCTATGACCGCGAATTCGCTGCGCAGATGACCGAGGTGTTCGAGCGGGACCTGGCCAAGTCCAAGCGCTATACGCATGAAATGTGGCAGGCCCGACCATTAAAGGAGAAACTGATGGAGAAGTTTGTCCTCCCCTT
Source organism: Pseudoxanthomonas sp. (assembly GCA_039927795.1). GTDB lineage: Bacteria > Pseudomonadota > Gammaproteobacteria > Xanthomonadales > Xanthomonadaceae > Pseudoxanthomonas_A. The sequence continues at coordinate 4,723 of JBDSUI010000060.1, read as the reverse complement.
CAAATCCCAACTGTGAGCTGCATGACCTACCGTACCCTTCGCTTCAGCCTGCTCGCAACGACCATTGCCGCCTCTTCCAGCGCAATGGCCCAGATCGTGCCACCTGCGGCCGCCACACCCGAGGCCTGCGTTTCCATTGCCACGGACGCCACGCGCCTGGCCTGCTACGACGCAGCCCTGAGCCGCACTGCCACCGACACGCGTACCGCCGATGCGGTTGCCGAACAAGCCAAGGAACAGGCGCGGACGAACCAGCAGACCCTGGCGCCGGCAGATGATGCCCCCCTGGCCGATCGCACGCGCCACAAGCTCGGTTCGCTGTTCCATGACAGTGACGTGTACGACGCCGCAGTTGCCAACTCTGGAAAGGGCTCGTTGCTGGACAGCCGCTGGGAACTTGCCAAGGATTCGAAGCTGGGTCTGTTCCAGCTGCGTGCCTACAAGCCGGTATACGTGTTGCCGGTGTTCTGGACCAGCGACAGCAACAAGGCCCCGCAGTCTCCCAACCCAGCCAATACCGTCACTACTCCGGAGGAACTGGACAGCCTTGAGGCCAAGTTCCAGCTGAGCTTCAAGACCAAGATCGCGGAGAACCTGCTTGGGGACAATGGCGACATCTGGGCGGCGTATACGCAGAGTTCCCGCTGGCAGGTCTACAACTCCGAGATTTCCCGCCCCTTCCGCGAAACCAATTACGAGCCGGAAGTGATGATGGTGTTCCGCAACAACTACGGCATCGCCGGTTGGCGTGGACGCATGATGGGAATCAGCCTGAACCATCAATCCAATGGACGCGGCGATCCACTGTCGCGCAGCTGGAACCGCGCCATCGTCAGTGTCGGTCTGGATCGCGAGAACTGGGCGCTCACTCTGCGCCCCTGGTACCGCTTCGAGGAAAATGCCGCCGACGACAACAACGCGGACATCGAGGATTACATGGGCCGTGGGGACGCCACGCTGACCTACACCAAGAATGGCCATGAGTTCACCGTGATGGGCCGCCATTCGCTACGGGGCGGTGACAAGTCTCACGGCGCCGTACAACTGGACTGGGGCTTTCCGATCAACCGTCAGTTGCGCGGTCACGTGCAGGTATTCGATGGTTATGGTGAAAGCCTGATCGACTACAACCACAAGGCTGCCTATGTGGGTATGGGCATCTCGTTGCTGGAGTGGTTCTGAGTCCAGATACAAGCCTGCGGCGGGCACGCATACGGCCGTTGTAGCGGTAGCGCCGGGATTGCTCGGCTGTTTCTGGGGACCCTGTGCAAAGAGCAGCCGAGCAAGCTCGCCTCTACAGGATTCCGATTGCAGAACAGCCGAGCAAGCCCGGCTCTACAAAGGCGTGCTTGAACCGCCTCAGGTCCAGTCGGTGAGTCCTTCGCGGACGTAGACTTCCTTGAACGCCGGCCGGGTTTTCATGGTATCGGCGTGTGATTTCAACAACGGCCAGCTATCAGCAGGCTTAGGCATGTTGCGTGACCAGCGCATCAGCATGGTCAGCATGAAATCCGCGACCGAGAGCTGTTCGCCCAATAGATAAGGCCCGCCGTGCGAAGCGAGCTGATCGGCCACGCGCTGCCACGCCGTTTCAATCTGTCGCCGCACCTGCTGCTGCACCGCCTGCGCATTGTCTTCGCCCGCCAGCTCGTTGGGATAGAACCAGGCGCGGTAGGCGGGCTGCAGCGTATTAGCCATGAAAAACATCCAGCGGTAATACTGCGCACGCTGCGGCGTGCCGGGTGCCGGAGCCAGCCGGGCCTGCGGATGCAGATCGGCCAGATGCATGGCGATGGCGGCAGCTTCGGTAATGACTTCGCCGTCCATGACCAGGGCGGGGACCACGCCGGCGGGATTGAGTTTCAGGTAGGCGGCTGATTTTTGTTCCTGGCGGCTGAAATCCAGCAGCTGCAACGTGTGCGGTACGTCCAGCTCGAGCAAGAGCCAGTGCACTACCAGCGAGGCAGTACTCGGCGACCCGTACAGGATCGTGCTCATGCTGACTCCACCAGCAGCGGAATCTTGCCGATGCGCGCCTGCCATTCTCGTGGCCCGGTCTTGTGCACTGATTCGCCCGTGCTGTCCACGGCGACCGTGACCGGCATGTCCTTGACCTCGAATTCGTAGATTGCTTCCATGCCCAGGTCAGCGAAACCGACTACGCGCGCGGCCTTGATCGCCTTCGACACCAGATAGGCAGCGCCGCCGACAGCCATCAGGTAGACGGACTTGTGCTTGCGGATCGCCTCGATGGCGACCGGTCCGCGCTCGGCCTTGCCGACCATGCCCATCAAGCCGGTTTCGCTGAGCACCTGCTCGGTGAACTTGTCCATGCGCGTGGCGGTGGTTGGACCAGCCGGACCCACGACTTCGTCCCGCACCGGATCGACCGGACCAACGTAATAGATGAAGCGCCCCCTGAAATCGACCGGCAACGCTTCGCCGCGATCAAGCATTTCCACGATGCGCTTGTGCGCGGCATCGCGACCGGTCAGCAGCTTGCCGTTGAGCAGCAGTACCTCCCCCGGTTTGAAGCTGGCCACGTCTTCAGCGCTAAGGGTGTCCAGGTCGACGCGGCGGCCCTTGGAAGTGTCGTAGGTCAGCTTGGGCCAGTCTTCCAGCGATGGCGGCTGCAGCATCACCGGGCCGCTGCCATCCAGGGTGAAGTGGGCATGGCGGGTCGCGGCGCAATTGGGAATCAAGGCCACCGGCAGGTTGGCGGCGTGGGTGGGGAAATCCTTGACCTTGATGTCAAGCACCGTGGTCAGGCCGCCCAGGCCTTGCGCGCCGATACCCAGCGCGTTGACCTTTTCGTACAGCTCCAGGCGCAGTTCTTCGGCACGATTGGAGGCGCCACGGGCCTGCAGGTCGGTGATGTCGATGGGTTCCATCAACGCTTCCTTGGCCAGCAGCATTGCTTTCTCGGCGGTGCCGCCAATGCCGATGCCGAGCATGCCCGGCGGGCACCAGCCCGCGCCCATGGTCGGCACGGTCTTCAACACCCAGTCAACGATGGAATCGGAAGGATTGAGCATGGCGAACTTGGACTTGGCTTCGGAACCGCCGCCCTTGGCCGCCACAATCACGTCCACGGTATTGCCCGGCACCACTTTCATGTTGACCACGGCCGGGGTGTTGTCTTTGGTGTTGATGCGCTTGCCGGCGGGGTCGGCCAGCACGCTGGCGCGCAGCTTGTTGTCGGGGTGGTTGTACGCACGGCGCACGCCTTCGTTGGCCATGTCCTCAACCCCCATGGTGGCGTCTTCCCAGCGCACATCCATGCCGATCTGCAGGAATACGGTAACGATGCCGGTGTCCTGGCAGATCGGCCGGTGGCCTTCGGCGCACATGCGTGAATTGATCAGGATCTGGGCAATGGCGTCCTTGGCGGCGGTCGATTCCTCACGCTCATAGGCGGCGGCGAGGCTGCGGATATAGTCAACCGGGTGGTAATAGCTGATGTACTGCAGGGCGTCGGCGACGCTCTGGATGAAGTCTTCCTGCTTGATCGTGGTCACGGCGGCCAGGGGGGTAGCGGGCGAAGCGGGCATTTTAGGCCAAAGCAGGCCCGGCTTTGTCTGGCACCGCGCTGTGGGCCGAATCAAGCAGGACCCAGCGCATCACGTGCTGCCCTTCGCCAACGCCATTAGCCGGCTTGTATCTGGCTGCGCCGCGATGAACCCCCTAAAGGGCCGACAGATCAGGTCTGCCTGGTTGCGTGCCCTGGGAATCCACCGGCATGGTGATTTCTCCTATCACCACCGCCACGGCACAATGCGGACATGGCTGAGCCCGTCCCCACGTCCCACACCCGTCCTTCAGCGCCCCCAAAGCGTGGCGCCAAATCCGGCCCCAGCCTGCGCGACCGCTTCAACGCCATGCGCAACCTGCCGCCCTTCCTCCGGCAGATCTGGGCGACCAGTCCCTGGCTGACCATGACCAGCATGGGCCTGCGACTGATCCGCGCCGTACTGCCTATCGTCACCCTGTATATCGGCAAGCTGATCATTGACGAGGCCGTGCGCCTGGTCGGGCTGGGGCTGGGCTTCGATAGCCTGGGCGAGGCATGGCGCAGCGGCCAGCTCGACCACCTGCTGTGGCTGCTGGGCATGGAATTCGCACTGGCGATCCTGTCCGACCTGCTCGGGCGGATGGTCAGTTATGCCGACGCCCTGCTGTCGGAACTGTTCACCAATGCCACCAGCATCCGCCTGATGGAACACGCAGCCACCCTGGACCTGGAGGACTTCGAAGATCCCGACCTGCAGGACAAGCTGGACCGCGCCCGGCGCCAGACCATGGGCCGCATGAACCTGATGAGCACGCTGTTCGGCCAGGTGCAGGACGCCATCACCGTGGTCAGCTTTGCCGCAGGCCTGATGATCTACGCGCCGTGGTTGATGGTGTTGCTGGCCGTGGCGCTGATTCCGGCCTTCATTGGCGAAGCGCATTTCAATGCGATGGGCTACTCCTTGAACTTTGCGTGGACGCCCGAACGCCGCCAGCTGGAATACGTGAAGCAGACCGGTGCCAGCGTGGAAAGCGCCAAGGAGGTGAAGATATTCAATCTGCACCACTTCCTGATTTCACGTTACCGCACGCTGGCCGACAAGTTCTTCAAGGCCAACCGGTCGCTGGCGAAAAAACGCGCCGTGTGGGGCGCGCTGTTCGCTGCGCTGGGCACGCTGGGCTATTACATCGCCTACGCCTACATCGCCTGGCG
>JBDSUI010000059.1:0-12154 GCA_039927795.1 Pseudoxanthomonas sp. | reverse complement strand
GGCTGGGCTCACGGTCGATGTCTGCAAGGGGTTGCAAGCAGTCTGCGGGCGCGAGGAAAAGCGCGATCCTGTCGGCGCTCAGGCGCTGCCCGCTGCGCGGACCTGGATCTGCACCCCGTCCAGTTGCACCACGCTGCCGGCGCGGATCTTGCAGGTCTTGCGAAGCTCGATGTGGCCGTCCACCGCGACTGCCCCGCTGGCCACCAGGGCCTTGCCGGCACCGCCGCTGTCGCAGAGGCCGCTCAGCTTCAGCAGTTGGTTGAGTTCGACAAAGTCGTGTTCCAGTTCGAATTCGAGCTGCTGGGAAGAGGAGGGCATGTACGGAGGCCTGGCGCGCGCGGTTGCGGCAGGCAAGGTTCGGGTCTGCGTGGCGCTGCGTCAATCATGGAAATGCAGCGGGGCATCGGTCCGACTGCGTGCAGCTCCACGACAGCCGCTGCAGTGCTGGAATGCCGGTGCCAGAAGTCGCGCCAAGGCCGCTACGCCTGAACAGGACGGCCGGGCTCGGGCCGGGGCCGGCTGTCGTATGCTAGCGGCCGCCATTCCAGTCCCGCCTGCCCGGAGAAGACATGAAGATCTCGCGTTCCGTATTGCTGATCTCGCTGCTTGCATGCACTGCCGCTGCCGGCGCACAGCAGACCGTGCAACCCACGCGCCCGGCCGCTGCCCCGCAGGCGCCGCAGCAACAGAAACTTACGCCCGCCCAGCAGGCGCAGGTCACCCGCCAGGATGCCGAGATGTCCAAGGCCGCGGCCAGGGTCGTGCAGCTGGTGGACACCGGCAAGACCGCGGAGGTCTGGGATGGCGCATCCAGGGTTGCCAAGGCGGTGGTAACCCGGGAGGCATTTGTCAGCCAGATCTCGGCTGACCGCAAGAAGCTGGGTGCAGCGGGCGAACGCAAGCGCGTCGCCGTCACCCGTTCGGCGTACGCCGCTGGCGGTCAGGTGCCTGCAGGCAACTACATCAACGTGGTGTATGCGACCAGGTTCGCCAACTCGCCGCAGCCGGTGCGCGAACTGGTGTCCTTCCACCTGGATGAGGACAAGACCTGGCGCGTGTCGGGTTACAGCCTGCGCTGAGTCTTCCGGGTCACCGCGCATCTGGCGCCAACGACAAACCCACCCTGGCGCTGGGTTTGTCGTTTCGGTGGCCTGATCGTGATCAAGCAGCGCTGGTTTACCAACGGGCGCGGTGCCTTGTGCTGACACCAGCGGGTCAGGGTTGTATTGGGCACGTCGTCCACATCATCTAGACCAAGCTTGGCCGCGGGGCGCTCCGCGACCCACCGTGGAGCCCCGCCTGATTCTGCGGTGACGTTCAGCGAGACTGCAAGTGTCTCCTTTGGACCTCTGGGTTCGGACCGGAACGGGTAAATCCAGAATCAGAATTGGAAACCTGAACGGCTCGATGAACTCGCGCCGGGATGAACAAATCAGCCCATACGCTGCGGCACGTTGTTGCGCTTGACTTATCGGTCCCGGACAATCGGGTCTCTTCCGGGAGATATGTCTTGAGTTCCGATAGTCAGGCTGCCACGCCCGCCGCTCAGCTCCGCAAGTTGTGTGCCCACTTCGCCAAGCCGCGCCTGAGCCGCGCCATCTGGCAATTGCTAAATACGCTGCCGCCACTGCTTGCCATCTGGGCGCTGATGGCCTGGAGCGTGGTCGATGGCTGGGGTTACGGCTGGACCTTGCTGATGGCCATTCCGGCCGCCGGCTTCTATGTCCGCCTCTTCATCATCCAGCACGATTGCGGCCACGGTTCCTTCTTCGCCAGCGAACGCGCCAACCACATCGTCGGTGCAAGCCTGGGCCTGATCACCCTGTTTCCGTTCGGATACTGGAAAAAGACCCACGCCATCCACCACGGCACCTCTGGCAACCTCGATCGCCGCGAGATGGGCGACATCGAAACCCTGACCGTCGCCGAATACGAGGCGCGCTCGTGGTTCGGGCGCCTTGCCTACCGTTTCTACCGCAGCACCCCGGTGCTGCTGGGCATCGGGCCGCTTTACCAGTTCGTCATCAAGCACCGTTTCCCGTTTGATCTTCCGTTCACCTGGAAGAAGGAATGGGCCAGCGTGATGCTCAACAACCTGATGCTGTTGGTCGTGGGCGGCTCGTTGGGCTTCCTGATCGGCTGGCACACGGTATTGATGGTGCACCTGCCCATCGTGCTGCTGGCCGGCGCCATGGGTGTGTGGCTGTTCTACGTGCAGCACACCTTCGAAGGTGCCTACTGGACCCGCAAGGAAGACTGGGACGCCGGCAAGGCGGCGGTGGAAGGCAGTTCGTATTTCGACCTGCCCGTGGTGCTGCACTGGTTCACCGGCAACATCGGCTACCACCACATCCACCACCTGGCCAGCCGCATTCCCAACTACCGGCTGCGCGAGGCATTTGAATCCAGCGAGCTTCTGCAGTCTGCAACCCGCCTGACGTTGTGGTCCAGCCTGAAGTGCGCACGCCTGAAACTCTGGGACGAGCAAGCCCAGCGCATGGTCGGTTTCGGCTACCGCAGCAAGTCGCTGGCCTAGGGCTTTGCAGGGCCGGGCTTGCTTGGCTGTCTGTTGCCCCGACGCTCCAACTGGCCGCCGGGAAAGGCAGTCCCGGTGGGGCATTGACCAGTTTTAGGGCGACAGCTCTTGTTGCAGGGCGCACAATATCGCTTTGCGTAGACCCATTTCCGGGGCGCGCCGGAGTTTTATTTCATGTCCAACGAGCCAGAATCCCCTCTTCTTTTCGCCGACCTCGGGCTCTCCGCGCCCGTCATGGCCTCGGTAGTCGAGATCGGTTACGAGTCACCTTCGCCCATCCAGGCGGCGACTATTCCCACCCTGCTGGCCGGCAAGGACCTGCTGGGTCAGGCCCAGACAGGTACTGGCAAAACCGCTGCCTTCGCGCTTCCTATCCTGTCGCGTCTGAAGCTTGATCAGCGCAAGCCGCAAGCGCTGGTGCTGGCGCCGACCCGTGAGCTGGCCATCCAGGTGGCCGAAGCCTTCCAGCGCTACGCCAACAAGATTCCCGGCTTCGTGGTGCTGCCGATCTACGGCGGCCAGGGCTACGCACCGCAGCTGTCCGCGCTCAAGCGCGGCGTGCATGTGGTGGTAGGAACGCCGGGCCGGGTCATCGACCACCTGGAACGCGGCACCCTGGATCTGTCCGAGCTCACCACGCTGGTGCTGGACGAAGCCGATGAGATGCTGCGCATGGGCTTCATCGACGACGTGGAAACGGTGCTGAAGAAGACCCCGCCGACGCGCCAGGTCGCGCTGTTCTCGGCGACCATGCCCATCGCCATCCGTCGCATTGCCCAGACCTACCTGCGCGACCCGCAGGAAGTCATCATCACCGCCAAGACCACCACAGCGACCAATATCCGCCAGCGCTTCTGGTACGTCAGCGGCATGCACAAGCTGGATGCACTGACCCGCATCCTGGAAGCCGAGCCCTTCGAGGCGATGATCATCTTTGCCCGGACCAAGGCGGCCACCGACGAGCTGGCCGGCAAGCTGCAGGCGCGCGGCCTGGCTGCAGCGGCGATCAACGGTGACATCCAGCAGCAGCAGCGCGAGAAGACCATCCAGCAGTTGAAGGACGGGAAAATCGACGTGCTGGTGGCCACCGACGTGGCCGCGCGCGGCCTGGACGTGGAGCGCATCAGCCATGTGCTGAACTACGACATCCCGTATGACACCGAAAGCTACGTGCACCGCATCGGTCGTACCGGCCGCGCCGGCCGCAGCGGCGAAGCGATCCTGTTCGTGACCCCGCGCGAAAAAGGCATGCTGCGCTCCATCGAGCGCGCAACCCGGCAGCCGATCGAGGAAATGAAGCTTCCCAGCGTGGAAGCCGTAAACGACCGCCGCGTGGAGAAATTCCTGGGCCGCATCACCGACACGCTTGGCGAAGGCCAGGCCGGCGACTACCGCTCGCTGGTCGAGGCTTACGAGCAGCAACACAACGTGCCGATGGTCGATATTGCCGCCGCGCTGGCCCGACTGGTGCAGGGCGATACGCCCTTGCTGCTGTCGCCTGATCGCGCCCACGTCACGCCGGCATTTGAGACGCCGCGCCACCAGCGTCCGGAAGGCAACGTGCGTCCAGGTCGCAACGAACGCCCAGCCAGCCGCAGCAGCACCCCGTTCTCACGTGAGGAGCGGCCACAACGCCGCGATGCCCATCCGTCTTTCGAGCGCGATGAGCGCGCGCCACGTCGCGAGGCACCGGTGCCTTTTGAGCGTGCCGCAAGTTCCGAGCGCGCGCCGAGGGCTTTTGAAAAGCCGGCGCACGAGACTTCGCGCATTGAGCGCCCGGCGTTTGACAAACCTGTTGCCGAGCGTCCTCGCTTCGACAAGGCGCCGCGTGAAAAACCCGACGTGGGCATGGAGTCATTTCGTGTCGAAGTCGGCCATGCGCATGGCGTAAAGCCGGCCAATATCGTGGGCGCAATTGCCAACGAAGCGGGCCTGGACAGCAAGTACATCGGCCGCATCGATATCCAGGACGACTACACCGTGCTGGACCTGCCCGAAGGCATGCCCAAGGAACTGCTGCTGCACCTGAAGAAAGTGTGGGTGTCCGGCCAGCAGCTTCGCATCCACAAGGTGGGTGAAGGCGATGACGGTGGCGACGCGCCGCGCAAGTTCAAGCCGGCCGGCGCGCGCAGCGGCAAGCCCTCGGGTTTCAAGCCGGGTCCGCCGGGCAAGCTGCATCGCAAGGGCCCGCCCAAGCCGCACGAATGATTACATCGCTTCCCGCACGTCCTGCAGCGCAGGACAGGTAGCGGGAAAGCGAAAAGAATGAAATCGTCATCCCGGCGCACGCCGTACCCCAGGCCCGACCGGGCTCTGGCCGGGTTTTCGGCTTTTGCCCGGGTGACGATCTGACCAATGAATGCCCAGGCGCGGCCGTAATACAAGCCTGTGCCCGCGCATCTTCGAAGAACTGCCATGACCACGACCCGTCTTAACAAGCACATCGCCGAAACCGGCTTCTGTTCGCGTCGCGAGGCCGACCGGCTGATCGCCGGCCGCCGCGTGACCGTCAACGGCATTGCCGCGGGCATGGGTGCGGTGGTGGGCGAAGACGATGAGGTCAAGGTGGACGGGCAGGAACTGCGCGTGCGCCAGAAGAAGGCCGGCGGGCGCAGGCATGTCTACATCATGTTGAACAAGCCGGTGGGCATCACCTGCACCACCGAGCAGGCCGTCGATCGAAATATCATCGATTTCGTTGACCATCAGGAACGCATTTTCCCGATCGGCCGCCTGGACAAGGAATCGGAAGGCCTGATCCTGCTGACCAGCAATGGCGATATCGTCAACGAGATCCTGCGCGCTGAAAACAAGCATGAGAAGGAATATCACGTGGCGGTCAACAAGCCGGTGACCGACGAATTCCTGCGCGGCATGGCGCGTGGCGTGCGCATCCGCGACGAAGTGACGCTGCCATGCAAGACCGCCAGACTGGCCAAGTTCGGGTTCCGTATTGTGCTGACCCAGGGCCTGAACCGGCAGATCCGCCTGATGTCCGAGGCTTTTGATTACCGGGTCAAGCAACTGCGCCGCGTGCGCATCGACAACCTCAAGCTGGGGGCGCTGAAAATCGGGCAATGGCGCAACCTGACCGAGCAGGAGTTGCGCGGACTGCTGCCAAAACGCACGGATTGGTGATGAGTCGCCTGCGGTAAGCGAGCGGCTGCACTTGCAAGTCTTTCAGGCCGGTTCCGGCTTGCGCTCACGCGGTGGTGCCTGTCGGCATACCTGGAGCGGCACCGTGCCGCTGGGCGTGTATATTTCGACCAGTCGCGTGGGCGTTTATGCGGGAGTACGCAAGCCATGATCAAGCCGCAGAAGCCGCAGGACGAGCCCGCCCGCCTGGCTGCGCTGCTTAGGTACGAGGTGCTGGATAGCGCGCCGGAAGCGGCCTTCGACGACCTGGTGGCGATTGCAGCAGCCATCTGCGGAGTTGCCACTGCTACCGTTTCGCTGATCGATGAAGACCGGCAGTGGTTCAAGGCCCGGCACAACCTGGACCTCGCCGAAACCAGTCGCGATGTTTCCTTCTGCGGTCACGCGATCCTTCACCCCGACCAGGTGATGGTGGTGCCCGACGCGAGCATCGACGCGCGTTTTCACGACAACCCCCTGGTCGCTGCCCAGGGCGGCATCCGCTTCTATGCCGGCGCGCCACTGAAGAGCGAGGACGGCCACGCGGTCGGGACGCTATGCGTGTTTGGTGGCGAAGCCATGCAGTTGGACGCATCCCAGATCGGGGCCTTGCAGGCGTTGTCGCGGCAGGTTTCGCAACTGCTGGAATTGCGGCGGGTCAGCAAGGAACTCAGCCTGCAGCTGCAGGAGCGTGAGTGGTACGAGCAGCAACTGCACGATTACCAGGCGCTGCTTGAGCGGCAGAACTCCGACCTGGCCGAGCAGACCCGTACCGACATGCTCACCGGCTTGCCCAACCGGCGCGCCTTCGCGGTGGCACTGGCGGCGGAAATGGAAAGGGCACATGCCAGTGGCCAGCACCTGTGCGTGGCAGTGCTGGACATAGACCACTTCAAGATGATCAACGACCTGCATGGCCATGGCGAAGGTGACAAGGTGCTGGTAGAGCTGGCGTCGATGCTGAAGGCGCGCTTTGCCGGCAACGGCATGGCCGCCCGTTACGGCGGCGAGGAGTTCGTACTACTGCTGCCCGATTCGGATGCGGAACAGGCCAGGCTGCAATGCGAGTTCGTGCGCCAGTCGGTAGCGCTGCTGCCAATCGGCTTGCCGGTAACGGTCAGCATTGGGGTGGCCCAGATCAGGCGCCGCGATGACACGCCTGAAGATGCTTTCCGCCGCGCCGACGAAGCCTTGTATGCGGCCAAGCGGGCCGGTCGCGACCGGGTGGTAGTGGCGCCTTAGGCAGTACCTGTCACAGGTCAGTCGACGATGCCCTTGGCTTCTGAAATGCCCATGACCTCGGGATGTTCAACGCGCTTGTTGCGATCCAGCAACGGATGCAGGAACACCGCGATGAGGATGATCGCCACGCCCAGGTAGAACAGCGGGGTAAGTTCGCGTTGTTCGCCCAGCAGCACGATGGCCAGCATGATTGCGTACACGGGTTCCAGATTGGTTACCAGTTGCACGCCATAGGCGCTGAGGTGGCGCAGGGCCACCAGTGACAGCGCAAATGGCAGCAGTGTGCAGACCAGCGCCAGGACCAGCAGCAACGCGCCGTCATGCAGGCTGGGGATGATCAGCAGCGGGCCGGCGAAGGCGGGAAACAGCATCGGCATCAGCGGTGCCAGCAGGGTCAGCAGCAAGGTACCAGCGCCCAGTTCCACGGCGGTGATGGTCAGTGGGTCGCCGCCATCGACCATGCGTTTGTTCAAGGAGCCGAACAACGCCACCAGCAAGGCCGACAAGGCACCCACCGCGATTCCGGTACGCATGCCGTCGGGCACGCCACCAACCACCAGTGCCACGCCGGGCAGGACGGCCAGCCCAAAGGCAAGATCACGCATGGAGAAAGGGCGGCGCGTGAGCCAGGGCTCGACCACCGAGGTGAAGGCGGGGGCCAGCGCGATGCAAGTGGCGGCGACCGAGGCGTTGGCCAGCTTCACTGCGCCATAAAAGGTCAACCAGTGCAGTGCGACCAGCGCACCGATGCCGGCGTAGGCGAGCGTGGTCCGCAACGACATGGCCCGCACGCCACGCCACACGCTGGGCAACAACGCCAGCACAGCGACCACCAGCAGCATGCGCCACCACACCAGTGGCAAGGCGGGCAGGGTGATCATCTTCCCAAGGATCGCGGTGAAGCCCCATAGCAGCACGCAGAAATGAATCTGCAACCGGGCTTTGGCTTGGGGAGAGGCGGACATGCGACCATTGTCGCCTGATGCTGGCTTGCTGGCGACAGGTCGCATCACCCTGACGACTGCCGTGTTCGATTGACTAGCGCGTGGCAGCCAGGCGTTTCAGCAAGGCGATGGCGGCGGCAGGATTGCGTTCCTTCGCGCCGCTGATGAAGTAGACGAAGACCTCGCGCGGCTTCGTGCCCTGCAGCGGCTCGCCCAGGTGTGGCAGCTGCTCTGGATCCTCGCCCCTGGCCCAGCGCAAGGCGCAATCGCACCAGCTTGCCAGCTCGGCGTCGGGGTAGCCGCTTTCAATGGACGAACGCGAACGCATCAGTCGCGCATACACGAAGTCAGTGGTCAGATCGGCGAACGAAGGATGTTCCTCGGAATCGGTGAAGACGGTTGCCATGCCGTGCTTGCCTGCGAGTGCGAGGTAGTCAGTATCCACGAAGCCTGGGTCACGCACGTCCAGCACGTGACGAAGCTTGCGTCCGCCGAACGCTGCCGGCAATGTCCCGACGAATGCCTCGAACTCGGCGGCATCGATGGGTTTTCCCTGGTCGAACTGCCAGACCAGCGGGCCAAGCTTCGTGCCCAGTTCCACGATGCCCCCAATGAAGTCCTCGACTTGGTGCGCGGTTTTCGAAAGCACCTTGGAGCCCACGATACGTTTAGGCGCTTTCACCGAAAACACGAAATCTTCCGGGGTTTCGTCACGCCATTTTGAATAGGTGGCCGGCTTTTGTGCGCGGTAATAGGTTCCGTTGATCTCTATCGAAGTCAGCTGGCGGCTGGCATATTCCAGCTCGCGCCTCTGCACCAGGTCAGCTGGATAGAAGCTGCCGCCCCGCCAGGGCACATAGGTCCAGCCGCCGATGCCCACGCGGATGCGACTGTCGCTGCCGATGGGTTCGGCCGGCGCGGCTTTCAGCTGGGGTAGGCCCTCACTGGCGGTCTTCTTCATCTTCGCTTTCTTGATCCTTCGGTCCATGCATCAATCGTCCATGCATCAATGAGTTCATGCATCAATGAGTTCATGCTTCAATGAATCCATGCATCAATTGATCCATGGATCGTAACTGCCGAACCACCACAGGTGTCCTTCCGGATCCTTGCAGGCATAGCCGCGGCCGCCGTACTCCTGATCGGCGAGTTCCAGGACAATCAACGCGCCGGCTGCCTTGGCCCGGGCGTAGTGGGCTTCGGCATCAGTGACGATCACGCAGGGACTCTGCGTCTCTCGCAGGTCGATATGCTCCGGCTGCACGATCTGCCGGCCCCATTCGCTGCCGTGGTCGGTCGAGCCCAGCATGACCATGCCGTTGCCGAAAGTAAGTTGCGCGTGATGCACGGTAGCGCCGTCGGCATACACGGCCTGTTTCTGGAAACCGAACGCGTCGCACAACCAGGCGATAGCGGCAGGTGCATTGCGGTAGCGCAGGCAGGGAATGATCGTGCTGGTGGTGTTGGCAGCGAGTGACATGGCGAGGCTCCAGTGGGCGTGAGTAGTGGCTGCATCCTGCGCGGTCATGCCGTCCTGGTCTTGTAGATTTCCGCAGTCAGGGCAGCACGACATGCGAGCCCCACGGCGCACGCAGGCGACTGTAGGCCGTCGGGCTGAGGCCGGAAAATTCCCGGAATTCGTGGGCCAGGTGGGCCTGGTCGTGGTAGCCGCAATCCACGGCCAGTCCCGCCCAGTCGACGCGCTGGCCGGAAATTGCAGTGGCGGCCAGCACCTGCTGGAAACGACGCAGGCGAAGATAGCGTTTTGGGCTCATGCCGACTTGCTGGCGGAAGCGTTCGCCCAGGGTGCGTGGCGAGCAGCCCAATTCACGTGCGGTGGCCGCCAGCGCGTCAATTCGCGGCCTTGCATCCAGTGTGCGCAGGGCGTGCTGCAGGGCACTGCAGGGTCGCAAGACAGTGCTGCGTTGCTGCAGCCAGCGCAGCAGCTGTGCAAGCCGGCGTCGCGCGCTGCGGGCTTCCAGCAACTGCTCGCGAAGCAGGTTCGCACTGCTGCCGACCAGTGCCTCCAAGTCCACGCTGTCGTTGAGCAGCCGGTCCAGCCGCTCGCGGAAGAACAGCGACGCGCCCCCGGGTCGGAACACCACGCCCATCACCGCGACCTGCTCCTCGGTGTCGATAATCAGGCTGCGTGTGCGTGGGCCGTCCAGGGTCATGGCGCTGAAATCGGAGCAGTTCAAGGCCTCGTCGTAGACGCGGGTCCGGGCTTCGGCCAGGTTGAGGATCAGGCCCGCCGCGGGCACTGGCAGCACGCGCTCCAGTGCATGCGGCCTTGCTCGAGCCTGAAAATCCCAGATCGATTCAATGAAGTGGTGGAGTGGCGCCGGAGGCGACAACGACAGGAATTCCAAGCACATTCTCCCGCGACCTCGGGCGAGCATAATCCAGCAGCCAAGGCGCGGCCACAGTGGCTGCCAAGGCTTCGGAACGCGGCTGCAACGGCTCGCGCTGCTACACGATGTTCGGCAGGCGCTGATTCAATGGCCGCCTCCGGCAGCGACGTGTTCAGACAGCCGCCCCAGCTAGCGGTGTGCGGCTGCTTGCGCCAGCCTGGCCGTTATAGAATCTGTTGCAATACTCTGGAGATAACCCACCGTGATATGGACCACCCCCGATCTATGCGATGCGCATACCGAGGTGTCGGTGGCCGCGCCCCTGTTTCGCAGCTACGGCGGCAAGTCCAGCTTCCATGGGTGCATCGTTACGGTGCGCTGCCACGAGGACAATTCCCGTGTGCGTGAACTTGCCGGCACCGATGGCCGCGGCAAGGTCATGGTAGTCGATGGCGCAGGTTCGCTGCGGCGCGCACTGCTGGGCGACCTGATTGCCGCCAATGCGGTGCAGCATGGCTGGGAAGGACTGCTGATCCATGGCTGCGTGCGTGACGTCGAGGTTCTTGCCAGGCTGCCATTGGGCGTGCTGGCGCTGGCGGCGATTCCACAGAAGACCGATCGTCGCGGGCTGGGCGAAGTGGATGTGGAAGTCGGGTTTGCCGGGGTGACGTTTACTCCGGGTCATTGGCTGTATGCCGACGGCAGCGGCGTGATCGTTGCCGGCCGCAATCTGCTTGTGTAAAAGCTGCGCAAGCTGCGACGTGCAATGTGTCGCTCCGGGAAATGTTTGCGCAAGACGGACGCAACACGGTTGCAGCGCGCACAGATCCAGCAAAGGCGCTTGCAGGTGATAATGCAGGCATGATCTTCCGCTGGTTCGAATCGCTGATCGACGTGTTCGGCAAGCCCGACCTGCGCATGCCGCCGCGCGGTGTCTGGCGCTTCTACGTGCACTACCTGCGCCAGGCCTGGCCAGTGCTGGGGGTGATGTGTGCGCTGGGCTTTGTGGTGGCGCTGGTCGAAGTGGCGCTGTTTGATTTCCTGGGCCGGCTGGTCGACCTGACCAGAGAAGTGCCGACGCCGGATTTCTTTGCCCACCATGGCCGTGAGCTGGCGTTCATGGCGTTTGTGGCGCTGATTGCGCGCCCGCTGTTGATTGCACTCAGCGACCTGCTGACGCACCAGGCCGTCACGCCCGGGCTGACGGCCCGCATCCGCTGGCAGCAGCACCAGTATGTGGTGCGGCAAAGCCTCTCCTTCTTCCAGAACGACTATGCCGGCCGCATTGCAAACCGCATCATGCAGACCGGTGCCTCGCTGCGGGAATCGGCTGTGCAGATCGTGGACGCGCTGTGGTACGTCAGCGTCTACACCGGCAGCGCGCTGTTTCTGTTCGCCCAGGCGGACTGGCGGCTGACGTTGCCGCTGATCGTGTGGGCGTTCCTGTATATCGGTGCGCTGGCGTTTTTCGTGCCTCGGGTCAAGCACCGTTCGTGGAAGGCCTCCGAAGCGCGGTCCCAGCTGATGGGCCGCATTGTCGATGGCTACACCAACATCGCCACGCTGAAACTGTTCGCGCACACCCGCCAGGAAGACGCCTACGTGGCCGAAGCGGTGCAGGAGAATGTGGAAAAAGTGCGTCTGATGACCCGCATGACCACGGCAATGGACGTGACCCTGACCGTGCTCAACGGTCTGCTGATCGTGGTCACTGCCGGGCTGGGCTTGTGGCTGTGGCAGCGTGGCCTGATCACGGTGGGTGATATCGCGCTATCCACCGGGCTGGTGATCCGCATCGAGAACATGTCGGGCTGGATCATGTGGGTGGTCAACGGGATCTTCGAGGACATCGGCACGGTGCAGGACGGCATGGAAACCGTGGCCAAGCCCACCAGCGTGGTCGATGCTGCCGATGCCCGCAGCCTGGTCATCAGTCGCGGCGAGGT
>JBDSUI010000058.1:0-2580 GCA_039927795.1 Pseudoxanthomonas sp. | reverse complement strand
GCCTCAGGCCGCGTATTCACCGCGAACGGCGCAGCAGGCCTCGCCTTACAGGCCGTGGCGTGCCAATGCCCAGCCCACATGCTCGCGCACCAGGTCCGAGGCGTCGTCCTGGCGTGATGCCAGCGATTCAAGTACTGCTGGCGTAGCTGGCGCATTGCCCAGGGCCACGGCGATGTTGCGCAGCCAGCGCTGGTGGCCGCTACGGCGTATTGCCGAGCCTTCCGTGCGGCTGAGGAAATCGGCTTCCGACCAGGCGAACAGTTGCGGCAGCGTCGCCACGTCCAGGTCATTGCGCGCGCGGAAGTCCGGCTCGTCGGTGCGCTTGGCGAACTTGTTCCAGGGGCACACCAGCTGGCAGTCATCGCAACCGAAGATACGGTTGCCGATGGCCGGGCGCAGGGCCTCGGGAATCGGGCCTTCGTGTTCGATGGTCAGGTAGGAAATGCAGCGCCGCGCATCCAGCCGATGCGGCGCAATGATGGCCTGGGTGGGGCAGATGTCGATGCAGCGCACGCAGCTGCCGCAGTGCGCGCTGGCCGGCAGGTCGACGGGCAACGGCAGGTCGACGTAGATCTCACCAAGGAAAAACCAGGAACCACCATCGCGGTCGATCAGGCAGGTGTGCTTGCCGATCCAGCCGAGCCCGGCGTTGCGCGCCAGTGCACGCTCCAGTACCGGTGCCGAATCCACGAATACCCGGTGGCCGAATACGCCGACCTCGTCCTGGATGCGTTCGGCCAGCTTCTGCAGGCGCTGGCGCATCAGCTTGTGGTAATCGCGGCCCAGGGCGTAACGGGCCACATAGGCGCGCTCGCCATTTTCCAGCGTAGTCCAGGCTTCCTGGCCATCGTTGCGGCCGTAGTCCAGACCCACCGAGATGACCCGCAGCGTGCCGGGAATCAGTTCGGCGGGCCGCGCGCGCTTGTCGCCATGTCGCGCCATCCATTCCATCGAGCCGTACAAGCCCTCGCTTAGCCAGTCGCGAAGGTGGGCTTCGTCCTCGCCCAGTTCGATGCCGGTAATGCCGCAGCGCTGGAAGCCCAGCTCGCGTGCCAGCATGCGGATGCGCTGGGCCAGCTGGGCCGGTTGCGGCAGCAGCGGCGCAGGTAGCACAGGGTCGGGCGTGGGCTGAAGCGGCGAGGTCATGGCGGAAGTATAGAATCCATGCATGTATGGATTGCTGCCCCTGTTCGACACGCGCGCCGCGCGCGCGCTGGATGCCCACGCCACCGCGCAGCTGGGCGGCGACGGCTATGTGCTGATGCAACGCGCAGGCCAGGCCGCGTGGCAGCTGCTGTTGCAGCAATGGCCGGCTGCGCAAAGCATCACTGTGGTCTGCGGGCCCGGCAATAACGGCGGCGACGGCTACGTGCTGGCGCGGCTGGCGCACCGCTCCGGGCGCAAGGTCAGCGTGCTGCATCTTGCCGAGCACGTGCCGGCCACCGCGCTGGCGCAGCGGGCGTGCACGGATTACCTGGGATGCGGCGGCAACATCGCCTTGTTCCCCGAGGTGATGCCGCATGGTGATGTAGTGGTCGATGCCCTGTTCGGCATCGGACTGTCGCGCGAACCCGATGCGTTCGCCGCGGCAATGATCGATGCGATCAACGCGCAGGCCGCGCCGGTGCTGTCGCTGGACGTGCCCAGCGGTGTGGACGCGGACACCGGCGCATCGCCGGGCAAGGCCGTCATTGCCACGCATACCTTGCAGTTCATATCGCGCCACGCGGGCCTGCATACCGGCGCAGCGCTGGAAAATACCGGCGTGCTAGATCTGGATGCACTGGGCGTGGCCGACGAAGTGATAGCTGACGTGACGGCGCGGGCGTTGCTGGTCAGGGCGGACTATCTTGCTTCCTGTCTGCTGCCGCGCCGCCGCAACACCCATAAGGGCGAATCCGGTCGCGCGCTATGCGTCGGCGGCGATCACGGCCATGGCGGTGCCATCGTGCTGTGCGCTGAAGCCGCCCTGCGTGCCGGTGCTGGATTGTTGGACGTGGCGACGCGCCAGGCGCACGTACCGGTGCTGCTCACCCGGCGACCGGAGGCCATGGCCCATGGAGTGGAATCGGGCGAGCAGTTGACCGCACTGCTTGCCCAGGCCAACGCGGTGGCCATTGGTCCGGGGCTGGGTCAGGACCAATGGGGCAGGGCACTGCTCAATCTGGTACTGGCTGCGGACAAGCCGCTGGTGCTGGATGCCGATGCGCTGAATCTACTGGCCGCAAGCGGCTCAGCGTCGCCCGGCGCGATCCTTACCCCGCACCCGGGTGAAGCGGCGCGCCTGCTCGGCAGCGATACCGCCAGTGTGCAGCGCGACCGTCTTGCTGCTGCAACTGAAATCGCATCGCGCTACCAGTCGGTGGTGGTGCTCAAGGGCGCCGGCACGATCATTGCGGCCCCCGGCGAAATTCCGCGCATCGTTGATGCCGGCAATCCGGGTATGGCCGTTGGCGGCATGGGCGATGTGCTGACGGGCATCCTTGTCGCCTTGCGGGCAAGTGGCATGGCCGCCTTCGAAACCGCCTGTGCGGGCGCGCTGCTGCATTCGCTGGCGGGCGATGCGGCCGCAAAGGCGGG
>JBDSUI010000057.1:0-5709 GCA_039927795.1 Pseudoxanthomonas sp. | reverse complement strand
CCGACGTTCTCGGAAATCGACATCTGGTTGTCGTTGAGCACGACCAGCAGGTTCGGTTCCGGATCGTCCATGCCACCGGCGTGGTTGAGCGCTTCAAAGGCCATGCCGGCCGTCATCGCGCCGTCACCGATCACCGCCACCACCTTGCGCTCGTTGCCGGCCTGCGCGTTGGCAATAGCCATGCCCAGTGCGGCGGAAATCGAAGTGGAAGAGTGGCCGACGCCGAAAGTGTCGTACTCACTTTCCTCGCGCTTGGGAAACGGGGCCACGCCCTCGGCCTGCTTGACCGTATGGATCTGTTCGCGGCGACCGGTCAGGATCTTGTGCGGATAGGTCTGGTGGCCCACGTCCCAGACCAGGCGGTCGTCGGGCGTGTTGTAGAGGTAGTGCAGCGCGACCGTCAGTTCAATCACGCCCAGCCCGGCGCCGAAATGGCCACCGCTCTTGCCCACCGACTCGATCAGGTACGCGCGCAATTCATCGGCAATCGCGGTCAGTTCCGATTCCTCGAACTGGCGCAGGTCGGACGGGATGTTGATGCGGGACAGGCGCGGGTAGCGGGAGGAATCGATCATTTGCGTTATTTTCCTCCGCATTCAGGAGGTGGGCAAGTAAGCTCATTCAGTTAGCCGCTGCCTGCGTAGACGCTGCGTAAGCGGCGGCCGGAAATCATCGCTATCTCGTTCACACCGCCGCCAGCTTTCACAGTCGCCGCTTACGCATCTCCTGCATCGACCATCAGGCCGCGCAACCATCGGCCGCGCAGCGATCAGGCATCGAAATCGTCAGGCCGAAAGCTTTGATCGCTTGGGCAGATGGGCCTTCAGGAACGCCATCTGGTCGGCCAGAATGTTGCGATTGGAAAGAATCAGGTGTTCGATCCAGCTGGGCCTATAGGGCACGGCCAGCAACGGCATGTTGGCCTGCTGCGGGGTGCGGTTGGACTTGCGCGAGTTGCAGTGGAAGCAGGCGGTGACCACGTTTTCCCAGGTATCGCGGCCGCCTTTGGATAGCGGCAGCACGTGGTCGCGGGTCAGGCTGGGCCGCGAGTATTCGCGGCCGCAGTACAGGCACAGCTGCGCATCGCGCGCGAACAGTGCCGTATTGGTCAGGGTGGGCGTAGGCGACAGCGCCTGCGCACGTGCATGGCCGCGCGACGCGACAATCGGGTGCAATTCAATGAGGCTTTGTTCGCCGGTCATTCGGCAGGTGCCGCCGTGCACGCGCAGGCAGGGGTCACCCAGCGTCCAGGCCACTGCATCGCGCGCATACAGGCAAGTGGCGTCCTGCCAGTTGATCCAGTCCAGCACGCGGCCATAGGCGTCCAGCGACAGCAGGCGCACAGTGGCAGAACGGGAGGAGGGATGCGTAGCGAAGTCGACCGGCATCGCGTGAACGCCGGGCGGGGCCAACTGAAGCTGAGCTGGGTCTGCTTCCATCGAGAAGCAGGTTATACCCAAAAGTTGACGATTTGTGTGCCGACGTACGCTGGCCTGCAGGAGCGCCCCTGAGGGCGCTCCGAACTACCTCAGGGGCCAAAGCGCTCGGCGTCCATGGCCATCAGCGGCGCGGCGCCCGATTCGATGGCGGCCGCATGGGTCAGGGTACGGGGCAACACACGAGCGAAGTAGAAGCGCGCGGTTTCCAGCTTGGACTGCTTGAACGCATCGGGATGCGACGACGCATTGGCGGCCGCCACGCTGCGTGCCCACCAGTAGGCCAGGGCGACATATCCGGAATAAAACAGGTAGTCGGTGCTGGCCGCGCCGATTTCCTCCGGATCGCCTGCCCCGCGTTGCAGCACGCCCTGGGTCAGGGCCGCCCATTCGACTGATTTCTGTCGCAGGGGCGCGATGAATTCGGCCAGTGCGGCATCGTCCTCGTGGGCCTTGGCAAAGGCTTCAATCTGGGCCAGGAAGAGCTTCAGCCCGGCGGCTTTGCTGGCGGCGGTCTTGCGCCCCATCAGGTCCAGTGACTGGATGCCGGTGGTGCCTTCGTACAAGGTGGTGATACGTGCATCACGGGCCAGCTGCTCCATGCCGTGCTCATGGATATAGCCGTGGCCACCGAAGCACTGCAGCGCGTTGTAGGTGTTCTCGATGCCCCATTCGGTCTGGCAGCCCTTCGAGATGGGGGTCAGGAAGCTGACCAGTACGTCGGCGGCTTCGCGCTCGGCCGGGTCTTCGGCATGCTGGGCCACATCGATCAGGGTGCCGGCATGCAAGGCCAGCAGGCGGCTGCCTTCGACCAGCGACTTCACCGTCAGCAGCATGCGCCGCACGTCGGGGTGGACGATGATCGGATCGGCCGGTTTGTCCGGGAATTTGGGGCCGCTCAGCGAACGCGTCTGCAGCCGGTCCAGGGCATAGCGCAAGGCGTTCTGGTAGGCGCGTTCGGACAGGCCATTGCCTTGCAGGCCGACGCCCAGCCGCGCGGTATTCATCATCGTAAACATGGCCTGCAGACCCTTGTGCGGCTGGCCCACCAGGTAACCTTGAGCACCGTCGAAATTCATCACGCAGGTGACCGAACCCTTGATGCCCATCTTGTGTTCGATGGAACCACAGCGCAGCGCGTTGCGTTCGCCCACGCTGCCATCGCGCGCGACCTTGAATTTTGGCGTCACGAACAGGGAAATGCCTTTCGCACCGGGCGGTGCATCGGGCAGTTTCGCCAGCACCAGGTGCACGATGTTCTCGGT
This sequence comes from Pseudoxanthomonas sp., assembly GCA_039927795.1. Classification (GTDB taxonomy): domain Bacteria; phylum Pseudomonadota; class Gammaproteobacteria; order Xanthomonadales; family Xanthomonadaceae; genus Pseudoxanthomonas_A. The sequence goes on along the minus strand of JBDSUI010000057.1, from coordinate 3,008 downwards.
CAGGTCGTGCTCGCCGGCAGTTATGAAGATCTTGGTGCCGCTGATGGCATAGCTGCCATCGGCATTGGGTTCGGCGCGGGTCTTGAGCAGCCCCAGGTCGGTGCCGCAATGCGGTTCGGTCAGGCACATGGTGCCGGTCCAGCGGCCGTCGACGATGGGCTTGAGGAAGGCTTCGCGCTGCCAGTCTTCACCGTGGTGCTTCAGCGCTTCCACCGCGCCGTGCGACAGCAGCGGGAAATTGCCCCAGGCCAGGTTGGCCGCGTTGATCATTTCGTTGAGCGGCACGCCGATTGCATGCGGCAGGCCCTGGCCGCCGCATTCGGTGGCCGCGGTCAGCCCGGTCCAGCCGCCTTCCTTGAACTGCGTGTAGGCCTGCTTGAAACCGGGCGGGGTGGTGACTTCGCCGCTGGCCCGGTCCAGGCTGCAGCCGATTTCATCGCCCACGCTGTTCAGGGGCGCCAGCACGGTTTCAGTGAAGCGCGCGGCTTCATCCAGCACCGCGTCGATCAGCTCGCGGCTGGCATCGCTGTAGCCCAGTCTTGCGAAGAGGGTGTCCGCGCCCAGCACGTCATACAGCGCGAAACGGATGTCGGTCAGCGGTGCCTTGTAGGTGGTCATGTAGCTCAGTGCTCCTGGAGGTTTCGGGGCGAATAAACAGGGGAAAGGAACGAGGAAAGGGCGACGCCCGAATTGCCGGTCGACAACTCAGCGCAGCACGCCATCCAGGCCGGGCACGGGGTTCAAGGTGTTCTTCACGTCGATGTCGAAGGCGCGCGATTTTCCTTCCTCCGGCGTAGCCTGCAGCTTGCCTTTCAGTGCATAGCCCAGCGGGCGGCGGGTGGCCAGCGAATCGGCAATCTGCATGCGCGCCTGGGCGCTGGGCTTGAACGGCAGGGTCACCACATCGGCCGACTCGGGGCCGATCGAGATCTGCGGCGCGCCGCTCAGGCTGCCGGCCGCCAGGCCGGCGACGCTGATGGCCAGATCGGTGCTTTCAAAGCGCATGGGAATGCTGCTGTAGTTCTGCAGGCGCAAGTCCAGCGACCAGCTGCCATCGGCATTCACGGTCAGCTGCTGGATGCTGGCCGCAGGTGGCGACACCCGCCGCACCGGACCGCCCGCGCAGGCCGCAAGCACGGCCGATACCAACAACACTGAAGCAAGACGCCAACCACGGTTCATGCCGATTCCTTCAAGCCTGCGATGGCCCAAGCATACTACGGCGTATGGCCAGCGCTGCTAGCGCAGCGGCGCGGCCATGATCAGCGGGCCCAGCTCATAGCCCATGGCGGTGGCACGGGCCTTGATCTGTTCGAACAGGGCCCGCTGCATGCTCGGCTCGCGCGACAGCACCCAGAGATACTTGCGGTCCGGTTCGCCCACTACTGCCCAGGTGTAGCCGGGGTCCAGATCTATGACCCAGTAATCGGCCCACAGGAACGGTACCCAAGCCAGCCAGTCCGGGGTGAAACGCACCTCCAGCCGCCCCGGGTGCCCCGCCACGGGCCGCGCGATGCCATCGGCGACCGTGGTCTGGCCGTCGGTCTTGCGGCAGGCATTGCGCACGCCCAGCTGGCCGTCTTCGCGCAAGGTATAGGCCGCCGTGATGTCGGCGGCGCACTTGTTCTGGAACGAGAACGGCAGGTGGGCGATCTCGTACCACTGGCCCGCGTAGCGCGAAATATCCAGCTGCGGCACTGAAGTGACCGCATTGGCGGCGTGCGCGCACGGGGCCATCGCCAGCAGAAGCAACAGCAGGGCACTCAAGCGATGCATAACCGGGCCTCCAAGGGCGGAGGGCCAGCTTATTTCGCGGTGAGGCGAGATGTGTAAAGCACTTGTTGGGATGGCCCAGGTGGCGGACGCCAGCAACTGCCTGATTGCACTGGGCGACGCTGCGCCCTAGGGCGTGCAGCGGCCGGACCGGGCCGGTCACCCGTAGCTGCTCAGGCGCTCCGGTGGCTGCCCGGCCTGTTCCAGCTCGACCGCCGTGGCCACCTGCGAGAAGGCATGGCGGGCCTCGGCAATGGTATTGGCGACCTCCAAGGCGGCCGTTTGCTCGGGAAACCAGAACACGGCCTTGCCGTTGTCCAGCAGTTTCCAGCCTTCGTAGCAGGGGCGAAGCGTCAGCAGGGAGCGATTCATGGCCAGGATTCCGGTAACGAAAAGCCGCGATCGGCCTTTCGGAATAAATGCGGCACCCGATCCATGTGCATGCAGCGGCGAATCCTTCGCCCAGTCAGCGTGCCAGCGCCGCCAGCGCCTGTCTGTCAGCGAACGGCGCTATCTGCTGTAGGAAAACTCTTACGCGTCGAGGTGCGAGGGCAGGGATGCCCGCACTGATGATCCGAGTGCCGGGCGCATTCGCACCATTGCTAGTTAGTTCGAATCGAGGCAGAGACTGGCGCCAGGCCAATGCCCGAAAGCGGTGCCACCGCCCCTTCGGTCGGCCAGCTGATGCACTTCCATTGAAGTCTGGCTCGTAGGCGTCACAAAGCAAAAAGGGCTTCCATTGCTGGAAACCCTTTCATATACAGACTTCTGATCGACCACCTAATGGTGGCCGGGGAGGGAATCGAACCCCCGACACAGGGATTTTCAATCCCTTGCTCTACCGACTGAGCTACCCGGCCATGCACCTGCGGCCAAGCCGAAGTGAGGGGCGGAATGATACGGGGGCGGGGGCGTTGCGGCAAGCTGCCTGAGAGGGGAGGCGCGCGCGCCGGGTCGGTTGGGGTTCCATATGCAGGGCGCATCATGCTTGCCGCCCTGCCCAAACCCGGAGACCACGCATGAAAAGTACGATCCTGATGCTTGGCCTGGCCACGATATTGTCGGCCTGCAGCACCACCCGCATGACGGATGCGGAAACCCTGGCCCTTTACCAGGCACATGCCGGTGAGCCGGTCAGGGACTTCGCCTATTTCGGCCAGCTCAATGGCTGGACCCCGCTGGGAGACCGCGCCTTGGCGGTGTGGACCAAACCCAGTCAGGCCTATCTGTTGGAA
>JBDSUI010000056.1:0-4299 GCA_039927795.1 Pseudoxanthomonas sp. | reverse complement strand
TACAAGGTGATGCAGTGCGAACGGGGGTGGCTTACCACTCCAGGTTGTCGATCAACCGGGTCTTGCCCAGGCGCGCGGCCACCAGCGCTACCTTGGCGCCGGGGCTGCCTGCTTCCAGCAGTCCCAGGTCGGGTCGGCGAACTGCCGCGTAATCCACTTCGAAGCCGGCGGTGGTCAGGCGCTGCAATGCCTGCGCTTCCACGGCCGCCAGCGACTGGCCGGCGACCAGTGATTCGCGCATTTCCAGCAGGGTGCGGCGGATTTCGCCGGCGCGTGGACGCTGGTCGGCGGTCAGGTACTGGTTGCGCGAACTCATGGCCAGTCCGTCACTTTCGCGGACGATGCTGCCGCCCAGGATCTGGATCGGGAATGCCAGGTCGGTGACCATCTGCTGGATCACCGCCAGCTGCTGGAAATCCTTCTTGCCAAAGGCGGCCACGTCCGGTTGCACCTGGTTGAACAAGCGCGTCACCACCGTGCACACGCCATCGAAATGCCCCGGGCGATGCGCCCCTTCCAGCACGCTGCTGACCCCGGGCACGTTGATGTTTGCTGCCAGCTCGATGCCAAACGGATACATCGATTCCACCGTCGGCAGCCACAACACATCACAGCCCGCGCCTTCCAGACCGGTAGTGTCGGCTTCAGGGGTGCGCGGGTAGCGGGTGAAGTCCTCGTTCGGACCGAACTGGGTCGGATTCACGAAAACGCTGGAAACCACGCGGTCGGCGTACTGGCGCGCCAGCATCACCAGCGAGTAGTGGCCGGCATGCAGGTTGCCCATGGTGGGCACAAAGCCAACCCGCAGGCCTTCGCGCTTCCAGCCATTCACACGCGCGCGCAAGGTGTCCAGTTCGGTCAGGGTTTCGATCATGGCGCAATCCCGGGCAGGTGTGATGTCAGTAGGAATGTGCTGCATCGGGAAACGAACCGTCGCGCACCGCCGCGGCATAGGCCTGGATGGCGCCGCCCACCGAACCTCCCTGGGCCAGGAAATCCTTGACGAACTTCGGCCTGCGGTGGCCGCTGTCCAGGCCCAGCAGGTCGTGCAGCACCAGCACCTGGCCATCGCAGTCCGGGCCGGCGCCAATACCGATGGTGGGAACAGGGCTGGCGGCGGTGATGTCTGCGGCCAGCACCGAGGGCAGGCATTCGAGCACCAGCAGCGAGGCACCGGCATCGGCGACGGCCGCCGCATCGGCACGCAGCTGCGCCGCCGCCTGCTCGTCGCGGCCCTGCACCCGGTAGCCGCCCAGTTTCAACACCGACTGCGGAGTCAGGCCCAGATGGCTGCAGACCGGGATGTCGCGCTCGGCCAGGAAGCGGATCACTTCCAGCTTGTGGCCGGCACCTTCCAGCTTGACCATCTCCGCGCCGGCCTGCAGCAGGGCGATGGAGGCCTGCAATGCACGCTCGGGCGTGGCGTCGGACTGAAATGGCAGGTCACTGATAAGCATGGCGCGCTGCAGCCCGCGGGCTACTGCTTCGGTGTGGTAAACGATGTCCGCCACGGTCACCGGCAGGGTCGAATCGAGGCCCTGCACCACCATGCCCAGGGAATCGCCTACCAGCACCAGATCCACGCCGTTGAGGTCGGCTGCCCTGGCAAACCCATGGTCATAGGCGGTCAGCATCACCAGCTTGCGCTGCTCGCGCTTGGCGGCGGCCAGGGCCGGCAGGGTCCACTTCTTGATTTCGGCGTGCGTGCTCATGTTCTGATTATCACTCTTCTGTCGGCCCTATCGGTTCTATGGCCACGGTTTCCAGGCGGGACAGCGCGTCCCGCGCCAGGCCTTGTCCCGGAATGTAAATATCCGGCGCAATCTCCAGCAAGGGCACCAGCGCAAACGCGCGCTCGTGCAAGTGGGGATGCGGCAGGCGCAGGCCGGGCGTTTCCAGGGTCAGTCCCGCGTACAGCAGCAGATCCAGGTCCAGCACTCGCGGACCCCAGCGTGGCCCGCTCTGGCGGTCGCGGCCAAACTGCAGTTCGATGAGCAGCAGCGCCTGCAGCAGGTCAGGCGCCGCCAGCGTGGTCTGCAGCGCGGCCACGCCATTGACGAAGTCAGCTTGCTGTTCCAGCCCCCAGGCCGGGGTGCGGTACAGGCGCGAAACCGCGGCCACCGAAGTCTCCGGCAGCTGGTCCAGCGCGCGCGTTGCCTGTCGCAGTGTGTCGGCGACTGCTCCCACGTTGCCACCCAGGCCGACGTAGGCAATCACGGCAGGATTCATTCCGCAGCAGGTGCCGCGTCACTGGCAGGGCGGCGACGGCGACGGCGTCTGGGGGGCGCTGCGTCGTCCTCGGCATAGGCGTCGGCGTCGGTGGCCGGTGCTACCCCCAGCGCAGCCGACAGTTCCTCGTTCGACTGGGTCTGCGCCTCACGCCAGAAGGCCACGTCTTCGGCATGCTCGCTGGACGCAGTGAGGCGCAGCAGCAGGAAGTCGTAGGCCGCGCGAAAGCGTGGGTGCGCCAGCAGGCGGGTCACCCGCTTGCGCTGGCGCGACTGCAGGCGCGACTGCAGCAGCCAGATTTCCTGCATGGGCAGCGAGAACCGGCGCGGCAAGGCCACCGTGGTCAACTGATGCAGGGTCACCCGGTCGGCGGCACGGCGCTGGGCTTCTTCCACATGCACGCCCTGGGCCTGCAGGCCCATCAGGGCGCGACAGTACGCCGGCCACAGCAGCAGCGCGAACAGGAAAGCCGGCGATACCGGCTCGTCGTTGGCGACCCGCGCGTCGGTGCCGCGCAGGCCCTCCAGCAGCATGCTGCGCAAGGCGCCACTACGGTTGGAGGCCAGCGCGGCAGCGGTTTCAGGCAGGATCGCGGGCAGCAGGCCGAATCGTTCCAGGCCCTCGAAGCTGGCCACCGCATTGCCGGACAGGAACAGCTTCAGCATTTCCTCGAACAGGCGCGCGGGCGCGGCTTCGGACAGCAGCGGAGCCAGACGCGCGATGGGCTCGGCCGAAGCCGGGTCGATCTCGAAACCCAGCTTGCCGGCCAGGCGGATGGCCCGCAGCATGCGCACCGGGTCTTCGCGGTAGCGCTGTTCGGGGTCGCCTATCAGCTTCATGCTGCGCGCCTGCACGTCTTCGAAGCCGCCCACGTAATCACGCACCGAGAAATCCTCGATGGCGTAATACAGCGCGTTGGCGGTGAAGTCGCGGCGCAACGCGTCGTCTTCGATGGTGCCGTAGACGTTGTCACGGACCAGGCGCCCGCCTTCGTGGGTTTCACGGTCGCCGCTGCCGTCGTCGACATTGGCGCGGAAGGTCGCCACTTCGATGACTTCGCGCCCAAACACCACGTGGGCCAAGCGGAAACGCCGGCCGATCAGGCGGCTGTTGCGGAACAGCGCCTTGACCTGTTCGGGGGTGGCATCGGTGGCAATGTCGAAATCCTTGGGGTGCCGGCCGACCAGCAGGTCGCGTACCGCGCCACCCACCAGATAGCCAGTGAAGCCCGAATCACGAAGACGGTAAAGCACGCGCAGCGCGTTGGGACTGATGTCCTTGCGCGAGATGTTGTGCTGGTCGCGCGGGATAACGCGCAGGGAGACGACAGGTTGGGTGGCTTTCGACGTAATGATGGCGGTCCGTGTCAGGGTTGGTCAGGGCGCTGGCAGGCCGTTTCAGGCCCGTAAGGCATTTGCCGTGAGCGCCGGCTGGCGAATATACTAATCCGTCACGGCGCTGCTTACCAAAAGCTCCCTTCGTCTAACGGTTAGGACGTGGCCCTCTCAAGGCTAAAATAGGGATTCGAATTCCCTAGGGAGCACCAACCCCGTTTTCGCGCAAGGCCCGACAGGGCTACGCGAAGACTGCACCAGGGCCCGGCCCGCAAGCCGGGCTTTTTTGTGCCTGCCACCCGCTTGCAGCGCGACCCGACCCCTGCAGAAACCAGCTTGCTCGGCGGCTTTCCCCCGGAAATCTGCGCGTCGTCTTGTAGAGCCGAGCTTGCTGGGCTGCGCTTGCCGGTAAACCTGCGCGTTTCTTTGAGCCCAGTTTGCACGGCCACCGCCAGTGCGATTCCACGCAGCGAAGAACAGCGGTACAGCCTGGCTCTGCAAGGAGCACTGTAGATCTGCGCGCGAGGCAGCCGAGCAAGCTCGGCTCTACGTGGGGCACCGGTGATCTGCGCGGAAAGCAGCCGGGCCAGCTCGGTTCTACACAGGCTGGCCGGCTCCGCGAGACGAATCGCGCTCCTGTGGCCTGCGCTGATTTAAACTGGGGTACCTCGCAATGGAATGGAACCATGCCCTTCGTCGTCACCGAGAACTGCATCAAGTGCAAGTACACCGACTG
>JBDSUI010000055.1:0-11536 GCA_039927795.1 Pseudoxanthomonas sp. | reverse complement strand
AAGAGTGGCTGCGCGAGCGCGGCCTCAACGTGATCCACGGCGGCGCCAATTCCCTGCGCTTTACCCCCCACTTCGCAATGACCTCCGACGAACTGGACCTGCTGGTCGGCATGGTCGGCCAGGCGCTGCGCGAAGGGCCGCGTGCGCAACAGGCCGCAGCCGCTTGAGGAACATTGTCTGCAGCCGGGCTGGCCAAGCTACGTTGGTTGAAACCGGCGGGGTCACGTTGCGCGCGCAGCCAGGCAAGCCCTGCTCTACCCGTAGTACGTTGGTGCACCCCACCTGTCGCAGCCACCCATGAAAATCGTTGAAGTCCGCCACCCCCTGGTACAGCACAAGATCGGCCTGTTGCGTAGTGCAAGTCTCAACACCAAGGATTTCCGCGAGCTGGTGACTGAGTTGGGGACGCTGCTGGCCTACGAGGCGACCGCCGACCTTGAATTGACCAGCGAAACAATGACCGGCTGGGCCGGTGCGGTGGAAGTGAAAAAGATTGCCGGTGCCAAGATCACCCTGGTCCCCATCCTGCGCGCCGGGCTTGGCATGTTGCCCGGCGTACTGGCGCTGATTCCCACCGCGCGGGTCAGCGTGGTCGGCCTGCAGCGTGACGAGGAAACCCTGCAGCCGGTGCCCTACTTCGAACGCCTTACCGGACGTCTGGAAGAGCGCGACGCGTTGATCCTGGACCCGATGCTGGCGACCGGCGGCACCCTCATTGCCACCATCGACATGCTCAAGCGCGCGGGCTGCCGGCGTATCCGTGGCATCTTCCTGGTGGCCGCGCCAGAGGGCTTGGCGGCGCTGGAGAAAGTCCATCCGGATGTCGAGGTCTACACCGCTGCAATCGACCAGCGCCTCAACGAACGTGGCTACATCCTGCCCGGTCTGGGCGATGCGGGCGACCGCATCTTCGGTACGCGCGTGGACTGAGCATTACCCTGTCCCTGAGGCGGTAAAGCGACGTCAGGACCAGGACAGCAACCGCTAGGCCGCCAACTGCCGCGCCTGCAATTCCGCCACTTCATGGGCCGTGCCGAACTTGCCCTTTTCATCGCAGGTCACCTGCGCCAGCGCACATTGCGGGTCGTGGGTGAAAAAAAGGTGCACGTTGCGCGCCAGCTTGTCTTCCAGGAACGCGCGCTTCTCGTCGATCAACAGCTCGGCATTGCGGTCGTAACCCATGGTGATGGGCACGTGCACCCAGGAGCGTCCGGGGATCAGATCGGCGCAGAACACCACGCCACCGTGGGCGCGGCCATCGATCAGTTCCGGCCCGACAATCTCCGCCAGCATCAAACCCGGCGTGTGGCCATCGCTGTAACTGAAGCGCACGCTGTCGCCCAGCACCTTTGCATGCTCACCGTCGACGATTTCCAGGCGTCCACTGGCCTGCAGCAGACGCGGCAATTCCGGGATGAAGCTGGCACGGTCGCGTGGGTGCGGATGCAACGCACGCTGCCAGTGCTGGGCACCGACCACATAGGTCGCATTGGGAAAAAGCAGCTCCGGCGCCTTGCCTTCCGACCACGGCGCAAGCAGTCCGCCCGCATGGTCGAAATGCAGGTGGCTTAGCACCACCACGTCGATATCAGCATGCTCGAAACCGGCATGACGCAAGGAATCAAGCAGCACATGCTGGCTTTCCTGCACCCCGTAGCGTTCACGCAGCTTCGGTTCAAAAAAGGCGCCGATACCGGTCTCGAACAAGACGGTCTTGCCGTTCAACGGACTGGCAAGCAGCGCACGGCAGGCCAGCGCGATGCGGTTGCCTTCATCCGGCGGCGACCACTTTTCCCACATTGCGCGCGGCGCGTTGCCGAACATCGCGCCGCCATCGAGCTTCTGCGAATTACCAAGAATGGACCAGAGTTTCATGGGCCGAGTATATGCCCGTGCCGCAAGCAGGGGCCAGCAACCTGCAGAGGGTCTTGAGCGCTCAGTCTTTGCTGGGAATGGCAGAAAAATAGAAAGTGAACGCACCTTTTTTCCCATCTTCGGCCGTTACCGAAATGGGCGCCAGGTTACCTGCGTCAGTCAGCCAGCCTTCGCCTCTCACCCGCGGCGCGTCAGACTTCTTCAACCACCCACCCCGCCAGCCCTTGATGGTGATGGCAACGCGCTTGCCTTCGGGCAACTGCAGCATGGCGCTGGCGTCGCGGTCTTCGGCTACTACAAGGATGTTGCGACCTCCTTCGGAGGTCATCGAGTCCTGCTCGAATGCAAACAGCGGCTGGCCGTCGGCTTCAATGGCAAAACGCCAGTCCGCCGTACCCACGGCGCCGTCATGCTGCACGGCAATGCGCTGCAGGCGCAGCTGCAGCTCCTGCGGGGCGGCCGGCAGTTCAGGCTTTGCTGGCAGCGGCGTGACCGGGGCGATGATCGCCGGCGGTGTCGCCGGCTCGCCCTTGAGGTCGTTGCGGACGTTCACGTAAACCGTGGTCATCGCGGCAAGCAGCGCCGCGCTGCCGGTGAGGATCGCGGGCAGGTGGGTGATGACCGGCTTTTTTTCGTTGTCGGCCACGCGGGGCTCCTGCCAAGGTAATTAATTGGATCGATGCGGATTCTATGCCCTATTGCCTGGTCGGGATGCTCAAAGACCGCTCAGGGCGCTGCCTTCAGCACCACTTCGGCGCCGGCGACCGGATTGCGCGGGTCACTGCCGCCTTCAAGCCTATTGCGGCGGCGGTCCCACATTACGGTCTGCAGGCTGCCCCACACATGGCTGGAACCACGTCCCTCGGCAGCGGTGTCGCCGGGCAGGTCAACCTGGTGGCCCATGGCCGTCAAGGCCTCTGCCACCGGTCTGGGAAAGGCGCCGGTCTCTGCCGAGATCACGTCAGGCAGCCACTGGTGGTGGTAACGCGGCAGCGCGGAGACCTGCTGCGCCGACAGTCCTGCGTCATAGCCCAGGATGCCCAGCAACACCATGGTGATGATGCGACTTCCACCCGGCGTTCCAAGCACGGCGACCCGGTCCGGTGACTCCATGAATGTAGGCGTCATCGAGCTGAGCATGCGTTTGCCAGGCTCTGGCGCATTGGCGGCATAACCCATCACGCCGAACGCGTTGGGGGTGCCGGCCTTCAGGGCGAAATCGTCCATCTCGTTGTTCAGCAGCACACCGGTGCCGGCGGGAATCAGGCCCGAGCCGTAAAGCAGGTTCACGGTCTGGGTGCCGCCCACGCGGTTGCCTTCCCCATCGATAATGGAAAAGTGGGTGGTCTCGTCGTGTTCCAGCGGGGTCGGCTTGCCGGACAGCAGATCGCTGGGAGTGGCCTTGTCCGGATGGATGGTGGCGCGCAGTCCCTGCGCGTAATCACGGCTGGTCAGCACCTTCTGCGGAATATCCACGAAGTCCGGATCGCCCAGGAAAAAGGTGCGGTCGCGGTAGGCGCGGCGCATGGCCTCGACCACCAGGTGGATGCGATGCGCTTCGTCGAGTTCCTGCAGATTCCAGGGCTCGAGTATCTGCAGCATTTCCGCCAGCGCAATGCCACCAGAGGATGGTGGCGGGGCGGTGGTGATCTTCCAGCCGCGATAATCGAAGGTGATTGGCATGCGCTGCTTGACCCGGTAAGCAGCCAGTTCTTCGGCCGTCCAGCGCCCGCCAGCCTGCTTCACGCCCTTCAACAGCTTGCGTGCGGTTTCACCACGATAAAAACCGTCAAACCCCTTGGACGCCAGCAACTCCAGCGTATGCGCAAGCTCGGGTTGCCGGAAAAGGTCGCCCTCGGCAATCGGCTTGCCGTTGCGCAGATAGACCTGGCGCGTGCCGGGATAACGCTCCATGACTTCGCGGCGCGACTGGTAGCCCTTGGCCATGCGCGCGTACACCGGGAACCCTTGCGTGGCGATGCGTATTGCCGGCGCCAGCGATTTGGCCAGCGGCAGGCGCCCATGCTGGCCCGCCAGTTCCACCAGCGCGGCGGGCAGGCCCGGAATGCCGGCCGACCACGGACCATTCACCGAGCGATCGCGGTCCAGCTCACCTTGCTTGTCCAGGAACTGCGCGGGGGTTGCCGACTCGGGCGCGTACTCGCGTGCATCCAGCATCACGTCCTTGCCGGTCCTGGCATCGTGCAGCAGGAAGAAGCCACCGCCGCCCAGTCCGGAACTGATCGGCTCCACCACGGCCAGCGTGGACGACACCGCCACCGCCGCGTCGAAAGCGTTGCCGCCTTCAGCCAGGATCTGGACGCCTGCCTCGGTAGCAAGCTGGTGGCCTGAGGAAATGGCAGCTCCTGGCGGCAGCGCAGCCACCGCCGCCGTTGGTTGTACCGCCGGTGACAAGGCCAGCGCGATGACAGGTGCCAGCGAAAACAACAGTGCGGCCAGCACTGGCAGGTAGCGCCGCTTGGCAATGCGGGTGGAGTTGCCGGTTGAAGGGTATTGCAGATTCATGCCTGCTCCAGTTGCAGCCTGCGCAGCTTGGCCAGCAGGTCTTGCTCGCTTTCGGGGAATGCCGGGTCGGGGTCAATGCATTCCACCGGGCACACGACCACGCACTGCGGTTCGTCGTAATGGCCGACGCATTCGGTACAGCGCGCCGGGTCGATGATGTAGATCGTCTCGCCCATGGCGATGGCCTGGTTGGGACAGGCCGGTTCGCAGACGTCGCAGTTGACGCAGAGTTCGTTGATCTTCAGTGACATGCGTGGATGTTACCGCTCCTCGCCTGCCAGCGATTGCCCGCGGCGACTATTCGGTCGGCTGCCCAGTTGACAGCAGGCGTGAAAGCGGGCGCTGGCGGCGTTGACGCTGCGGCAGAGGCGCGACCGCGATGCGGGCATTAATCAGCAAATTCGCTGTATGACCCGCATGCGTCTGTTGCAAACCCCGCCTTCGCGGGGATTACCCTTCGGCAAACGCGTGCCCGCCAGGCGGGCACGCGCAGAAGTGTCACTTGGCTTCGACGAAAACGAAGTCAGCGCCAGTGGGGGCCACCGCAGCCTTGACGCGCTCGCCATCAGCGGCATCGCCAATGAAGAGGATCTTGACCTTCTTCATGGTGTCAGCGGGCACGCCGACAAAGGAGGCAACCGCAATATCGGCCATGCGTGCCGATTCGGGCGAACCATAGGCGATCAGGTTGCCGCCGACGATGCCGCGGGCAATCGCGTTCTTGGCCTGTTCCAGCTGCGCGGTGTACTTGTCTTCGAAATTCGGGTCGCTTGCCGGGGGCAGGTAGTACAGGAACGGATTGTTGGTGATGTCGCCCATGTTGCGTGAGACCACATCCTGCAGGTAGAGCTTCCAGGCAGCGTCATCGCCGGAGGTCGGCGCGGTGAGCGGCGCGGCCTCGACGGGTGCGGCAACTTCCTGCTTCTTGCAGGCAGCAAATGTCAGCACCAGGCATGCAGCAAGCAACAATCGTGTAGCGATCTTCATGATGTAATTCCCTCCGGATTAGTCAGTGGTCAATGGTACGACATCGCATCAGCCTGCGGCCTTCAGCTGCCATTGCTCCTGCAACGCAACAGCAACGGCCAGCGGCACGAAGCCTGATATATCGCCACCCAGGCGCGAAATTTCGCGGACCAGCGAGGAAGAAATGAATCCGTACTGCTCGGCTGGGGTCAGGAACAGCGTCTCCACCTCGGGAATCAGGTGGCGATTCATGCTGGCCAGCTGGAATTCGTACTCGAAGTCCGATACCGCGCGCAGCCCGCGCAGCAGCACGCCGCCGCCTACTTCCTGCACGAAGTGGGCGAGCAATGAATTGAAACCGCGTACTTCCACGTGCGGGTGGTGGCCCACGGCCTGGCGCGCCAGCTGCACACGCATCTCCAGTGGCAGGGTCGGTCCCTTGCCCGGGCTCTCGGCAATGCCGATGATCAGGCGTTCAAACAGGGGCGCGGCGCGATCGATGAGGTCGACGTGCCCATTGGTGATGGGGTCAAAGGTTCCGGGATAAACCGCGATGCGGGTACGTGCCACAGTCATTCGGGAACCGCCACAAATACGTTGCGGCCGAGTGTATCAGCGCCGTGTCGTTGCGGAGCGCGATACAGGCCAAATCGCACTTCGCGGGTGCGTCCCTCACGATGCAGCACCCATCCGGCGGGCAAAGCCGGCACCTTCTCGTGCGGTGATTCGAGATAAAGCCAGGCGCCGGGCGCGAGCCTGGGCAATAGCGCTGCCAAAGCCGACGGCCAGAGGTCCGCGTCGAACGGAGGGTCCACGAACGCAAGGTTGAAACCTTCCCCTCGGTAACGCGCCAGCCATGCCAGCGCATCGCCCTGCACTACCTCCACCGACTCCTGTGCGGACAGTCGCTGCACGACCTGGTGCAGCGACTGCACCAATGCAGGATCGCGTTCCAGCAGCACTGCATGGGCCGCGCCGCGCGACACCGATTCCAGCCCCAGCGCGCCGGTGCCGGCAAATACATCGATCACCCGCGCGCCCGGCAACATCGGCGCCAGCCAGTTGAACAGGGTTTCGCGCACGCGGTCGCTGCTGGGGCGCAGACCCGGGCTGGCCGGCACTGCCAGGCGCGTATTGCGCCAGCGACCACCGATAAGGCGGATCCTCGCGTCGTCGCTGCGCGGGGGTGGTTTCATCGGGGCCATCGGGGTGCCGGTGCTAGCATGTGCGCATTCTCCAATATCCCCGAGCAATGGTCAGTTTTTTCCGTCGCAAGAAGCCCTCCCCCGGCCCCGATTCCCCGCCCCGCAGTGACGCTACGCGTCGTTACAGCGTGGAAGAGATGGCGGCCGCGTTCCCCGATTCGCGCGTGCAGGCGCCTGCCGCGCGCACCGCTGCCGAAGGCATTGCAGTGGAGACGCAAACCGAGGCAGCCCCCGCCACCGATTCGTCGCATGTATTCGAGGCCGATGCGGTTGTCGAGTCCGCTGCGGTTATTGAGCCTGCGGCTGCCTTCGAGCCAGACGCGGTCGTCGAACCCGCTGCTGCTGCGCCCGCTGCGGATGTCGAGGTAGTTCCCGCTGACAAGCCCACTTTGCCGGGCAGGCCGATTCCTGCTTACGCCCCCGCTGCGATTGTCCAGCCCACTGAGACTTCCGGGCCGGCGATCGCAGCCAGTCTCGGGCCCGTATTCCAACCGGTGGTCGAAACAGCACCTGTGGCCCGCGTTCCACCACCGCCGGTGGTCGTTGGCGTACCGGTCGAAGCCGAGCGCCCCGCCGCTGCCAGCGCAGGCAAGAACGGCTGGCGCGAACGCCTGCGCGGAAGCGGCTTCGCCCGTGGACTTGGCGGTCTGTTTTCGCGCAACCCCAAGCTTGACGATGACCTGCTGGATGAAATCGAGACCGCGCTGCTGGTCGCCGATGTCGGCGTAGCTGCGACCACGGCCCTGGTGGAAGGCCTGCGCAAGCGCATGAAGGCGCGCGAGTTCGCCGATGCACAGGCGCTGCTGAAGGCCTTGCGTGCCGAACTGATCGCGATGCTGGCGCCGGTGGCCATCCCCTTGCAGGTGGATGTCACCCGCAAGCCTTTCGTGATCCTGACCGTGGGTGTCAATGGTGTTGGCAAGACCACCACCATTGGTAAGCTCGCGCGCCGTTTCAAAGAGCAGGACCACAAGCTGATGCTGGCCGCCGGCGATACCTTCCGCGCCGCAGCCGTCGCCCAGCTGCAGGCCTGGGGTGACCGCAACGGGGTGCCGGTGATCGCCCAGGGGCAAGACGCCGATGCTGCATCGGTTGCCTTTGATGCGCTGCAGGCCGCCAAGGCGCGCGGCATTGACGTGCTGATCGCCGATACCGCCGGGCGCCTGCATACCCAGCAGGGACTGATGGCTGAACTGGGCAAGATCCGGCGGGTGCTGGGCAAACTGGACGCCAGCGCGCCGCATGAAGTGCTGATGGTCATCGATGGCACCACCGGCCAGAACGCGCTGTCACAACTGCGCCAGTTCCATGCCGCAGTCGGTGTGACCGGGCTGGTGGTAACCAAGCTGGATGGCACCGCCAAGGGTGGCGTGGTATTTGCGCTGGCCCGCGAGTTCGGCATACCTATCCGCTACGCCGGTATCGGCGAACGCCCCGAAGACCTGCGCGTGTTCGATGCCGAAGCCTTCGTCGACGCCTTGCTTCCCGACGCACTGGGCACGTGACCGGCCACGGACCGCACTGAATGACGCGGCGTCGCAAGATCGCGCTGTGGCTGTCGCTGGCAGTGGTGCTAGCTACCGTAATCAGCCTGCGCTGGGTACTGGCGCCCGCCACCCTGGTTCCCAACGTGCTGGCCATGGCCGGGCGCTCGCTGGGCCTGGACATCACTGCCAGCGGCATTGGCGACTATCGCCTGCGCGGCACGCCGCAACTGGTGGCGCGCGATGTGGTCGCACGCTTGCCGGGTGACGGCGCTGTCGTGCTGCGTGCCGAACGCATCTTCATTTCCCTGCCGTGGTCCACGCTGCGCGCACGCGGCAGCGAACTCAATGCGCATCGCGTGGAGCTGGATGCTCCCGTACTGGATATCGCGGCCCTGCAGCAGTGGCTGGCAACGCGCCCCGCCAGCCAAAGCCCGATCCCGACCTTGTCCAAGGGCATCGGCATCGTGCGCGGGCTGGTGCTGGGTGACGGCTGGAAGATCGACAACCTGCAGGCGCAGTTGCAATCGCTCGCACCCGATCAGCCGCTGCGTATGCAGGTGGCCGGGCGGTATGTGAGCGAGGGTCTGCGCGTGCCGGTCGATGTGCATGCAACCCTGACCCGGCCCGGCTCCGGCGCAGGGGTCGGCATTGCGGGAAACCTCTCCCTGCAAGCCACGGACTGGCGGCTGCCGTCGCGCATCTTGCTGTCGGCGAAGTTGCTGACTGGCAATGGCATCGAGCTGCGAAATGCGGTGCTGGGCGCAAGCTCGCGTTATGTATCCGGCAACAACGTGCAGCCTTTCTCACTGGGAATTGCCGGACCGCTGCGATTCGCAGACAACCGCATCAGCCTGCAGCCTGCCGGCCTGTCGATTCTCGGCAAGGACATGATTCCAACGCTGGATGCCTCCGGTGATTTCGCCCTTGCAGAAGAGCTGCGCCTGCACCTGGACGGCACCCTGGCCAGCTGGCCTGCGGCCTGGCCCGCGCTGCCACCGCCGCTTGGCCAGTCGAGCTCGCCGCTTCCGTTCACCCTGGGCTATGCAGGGGCTGTTGATATGTCCGCCGTTGCAGCGCTGCGCGTGCAACGCGACGCCAGCGCGTTTGATGGTCGCTTCCGCGTGCCCGAGATGATGGGCTGGATTGATGCCGCTGCCGACGGCTCGCCGCTGCCGCCTGTGTCCGGCACCGTCAGGTCACCGCGGATGGAAGTCTCCGGCGCGGTGCTGGAAGGCGTGGAACTGCAACTGGATGACCCGGCGATTCCGGCAGCGGGCGAATGAATCGGCAGCCGGAAAATTTCGCCCAGCGCCTGCTGGACTGGTTCGACCATGGCGGTCGCCACGATCTGCCGTGGCAGCATCCGCGCACGCCGTACCGCGTGTGGCTGGCCGAGATCATGCTGCAGCAGACCCAGGTCAAGACGGCAACGCCCTACTTCCAGCGCTTCGTGGAAGCGTTCCCGACCCTGCCCGCGCTGGCGGCCGCCAGCCTGGACGAAGTACTGGCGCAGTGGTCTGGCCTGGGCTACTACGCACGCGCCCGCAACCTGCACACCAGCGCGCGACTGTGTTGCGAACTGCACGCTGGCGACCTGCCACGTGACTTCGATGCACTGCTGGCGCTGCCCGGCATTGGCCGCAGCACCGCCGGCGCGATCCTGGCACAGGCCTGGGGCGAGCGCTTTCCAATCCTCGACGGCAACGTCAAGCGCGTGCTCGCGCGCTACCACGGCATCGCCGGTTGGCCCAACCTGCCGGCCGTGGAAAAGCAGCTGTGGACGTTGGCCGCCGCGCATCTGCCAACCTCGCGCCTGGCCGATTACACCCAGGCGCAGATGGATTTCGGCGCGACCTTGTGCACGCGCCAGAACCCGGCCTGCATGCTGTGCGTGATGAACACCGACTGCATCGCCTTGCGCGATGGCCGGGTGGAGGAACTGCCCACCGCGCGACCCGGCAAGCCCCTGCCCGAACGCACCGCCTTGATGTTGCTGGCGCAGAACGTCGACGGCGAGGTCCTGCTGCAGCGGCGCCCGCCCACCGGCATCTGGGCTTCGTTGTGGTCCCTGCCCGAGGCCGACACCCACGAGCAGGCGCGCGCCTGGTTCGCACTGCACCTGCACGGCGAATACGACCACGCCGAAGCACTGGCCGAAATACCGCATGTCTTCAGCCATTACCGCCTGCGCATGCATCCGCTGCGCTGGCAGGCGCTCGTCGCCCGCGACGTGGTGCGCGACAATGACGATCTGCGCTGGGTGTCACGGGCTGCGCTTGCCACCCTGGGATTGCCCGCCCCCATACGAAAGCTGCTGGGCGAATAAGGATGGTCATGACAAGAACGATTTTCTGCGAACACCACAAGCGCGAGGCCGAAGGCCTGGATTTCGTGCCCTATCCCGGCGATCTGGGCCAGCGCATCTACGCGCACATTGGCAAACCGGCCTGGGCCGCGTGGCTGGCACACCAGACCATGCTGATCAACGAAAACCGTCTGTCCCCGCGCGACCCCAAACACCGCGCTTTTCTGGAAAAGGAGCTGCAGAAGTTCCTTTTCGAAGGCAATACGGAAAAACCCGCCGGCTACGTCGCCGAAGAGTGAACACCGCCCGCCACCTGTAGAGCCGAGCAAGCCCGGCTGCTTCTGGCGCCGCCAACACAAATGTAGAGCCGAGCTTGCTCGGCGGATTTTGGCACTGCCAGGACTCTTGTAGAGCCGAGCTCGCTCGGCTGCTTTTGGCATAGTCAGGGGCAGATCAAAAGAAGCCGACCACGCTGGGCTCTCCAAGGTGGCTCAAAACCTGCGCCTTCGCTCAACCGCCTGCAGCACGTTCCACCACTCTGGCCTCGCGCAATTCTTTTTGCGCTTGCCGCAATGCCTTCACCTCCAAGGGTCGGATGCTTTCGATACGGCACGGGATGCGGAAGTTACTGGTGCCGCCGCCCAGCACGCGCACGCTGTCAAAGCGTGCCGAAACCCGGCCGGCCTGGTTGCTCAGGCTGATTGCCGGCGCGTAGTCCAGGTCGTTGCAGGGGCCGTACAGTTCCAACAGATAGGCCTGACTGGGTTTGGTCCACACCGCCAAGGCGCGGTCTCCCAGCGGGGTCCAGCCATTGAGCTGGCCGAAATAGGCGAAGTCCCTGACCGGCTCACCGGCATGCGCCTGGTAAAGGGCCAAGGTTTCCGCATCCGTCATGCGGGTCGTGCTGCAGGCTGACAGCGTCACGGCCAGTCCAAGCATCAGGATCACACGTTTCATGCGCAGGCTCCGGGTTTTGGCAAGGTGCAAACATGATGAACCCTACAACTGGAATCCCGCCCAACCCCGCGCACGCCGGCCCCCCATTGTCAGGCAGCTTGCCGCAACGCCCCCGCCCCCGTATCATTCCGCCCCTCACTTCGGCTTGGCCGCAGGTGCATGGCCGGGTAGCTCAGTCGGTAGAGCAAGGGATTGAAAATCCCTGTGTCGGGGGT
>JBDSUI010000054.1:0-5328 GCA_039927795.1 Pseudoxanthomonas sp. | reverse complement strand
GGGCGCCACGCTTCCGCTACCATCGCCCAATGGGGAAAAACGACAACCGCAGGCCGATCGCGGCGCGGGCTACCGGCTGGGCGACATCGCTCAGCACGGCGCTTGCGCAGTCGTCCATCACGCCCAACCAGATCTCGATCATCAGCATCTTCTTCGCCGCGGTCGGCGCGCTGGCACTGGGCTGGGCGTTTTCGCCGCTGGGCCTGCTGCTGTGTGCCGCCTGCGTGCAGCTGCGCCTGCTCTGCAACCTGCTCGATGGCATGGTCGCAGTCGAAGGTGGCAAGCAGACGCCCACCGGCACTTTGTACAACGAGTTTCCCGATCGTATTGCCGACTCCCTGCTGATCGTGGCGCTGGGCTATGCGGTATTGCATCCGTGGCTGGGCTGGCTGGGCGCGCTGTTGGCGATCCTGACCGCCTACGTGCGTGTCTTCGGTGGCAGCTCGGGGCTGGCCCAGGATTTCCGCGGCCCGATGGCCAAGCCGCACCGCATGGCGGTGCTTACCGTGGCCTGCCTGATCGGAGCGGCCGAACTGCAATGGGGCGGCACCCGCTATGCGTTGCTGGCGGCGGCAATAATCATCGCCGTCGGTTCTGCACTGACCTGTTTCACCCGCATCCGCGCCATGGCCGTCCTCCTGCACCAGCAGGGCTGAGCCGGTGTTCTCGCGTCTTCTCGTCTTGTGCGTGCAGTTGTTCCTTGGCGCGTACCCGCGCTGGGCAGGTTCCCGACCCACGGGCCGGCAGCGCATCTATTTCGCCAACCATGCCAGTCATGTGGACACGGTCGCGCTATGGTCGGCCCTGCCGCCACGCCTGCGCAGGCGCACCCGTCCGGTGGCTGCGCGCGACTACTGGGGCAGCGGCATACGCCATTTCGTGGCACGTAACGGCTTCAACGCGGTCCTCATCGAGCGCCACCGCGAGCACTGCGAAGGTGATCCGCTGCAGCCGCTTTACGACGCGTTGGCGGCCAAGGGTTCGCTGATCCTGTTCCCGGAAGGCACGCGCAACAGCGAGCTGACTCCCCTGCCCTTCAAATCGGGTCTGTTCCACCTGGCCCAGCGCTTCCCCGACGTCGAGCTGATCCCGGTTTACCTGGACAACGCCCGGCGCAGCATGCCCAAGGGCAGCATGCTGCCGGTGCCGCTGATCTGCACCGTGCGCTTCGGTCCGCAGCTGCAACGTGTTGCCGGCGAAAGCAAGGAAGACTTCCTGCAGCGCGCGCGCGGCGCGGTGATGGCACTGGCGTGAGCAACGATTTCGCCACCGGTGTCCTGAGCCTGGACAACTTCCTGCAGACCGCGCTCGCGCGTGCGCCGGAAAAGTTCTGGTGGGTGATTGGCGGCGTCATCGGCGTTCTGGTATTGGCCAGCACAATCGGCTGGGTGCTGCACAAGCGCAAGCCCGGCCCGGTGATCGACAACCTCAACGCCCGCGTACGCGCCTGGTGGGTGATGGTGGGTGTGCTGGCCGCCTGCTTCCTGCTGGGCAAGGTCGCCACCCTGGTGCTCTACGCGCTGCTGTCGTTCTTCGCCCTGCGCGAGTTCCTGACCCTTACCCCGACCCGCCGCGGCGACCATCTATCGCTGTGCCTGTGCTTCTACGTCGCCATCCCCTTGCAGTACTGGTTGATCGGCATCGACTGGTACGGGTTGTTCGTCATGTGCATACCCGTGTTCGGCTTCCTGCTGCTGCCGGCGGTGTCGGCCCTGTCCGGCGACACCGAGAACTTCCTGGAACGCAACACCAAGGTCCAGTGGGGCCTGATGCTGACCGTGTACTGCCTGAGCCACGCGCCAGCACTGATGCTGCTGCGCATCCCCGGCTACGAAGGCCAGAACCTGTTGCTCCTGTTCTACCTGCTGCTGGTGGTGCAGCTGAGCGACGTACTCCAGTACGTGTTCGGCAAGCTGTTCGGCAGGCACTTGCTGGCGCCGCAGGTCAGCCCGTCCAAGACCGTCGAAGGCCTGGTGGGCGGTGGCCTTTCCGCGGCGGCCGTGGGTGCGTCGCTATGGTGGATCACCCCGTTCACCCCGCTGCAGTCCGGTCTGTTGTCGCTGCTGATCGTGGTCTGTGGCTTTCTTGGCGGCCTGGCCCTGTCGGCGGTCAAGCGCAGCCTGGGAGCCAAGGACTGGGGCGAGATGATCGAGGGCCACGGCGGCATCCTGGACCGGCTGGATTCGGTGGTCTACGCCGCGCCGGTATTCTTCCACGTGGTCCGCTATCTCTACCAGTAAGCATGCGCGGGGCCGCGCCGGGTACAATGGCGCATGTCACTCATGCAACTGCAGCGCGTCGATTTCAGCATCGGCGGACCGCTCCTCCTGGAACACGTCGATCTCACCCTGGAACCCAACGAGCGCGTCTGCATCGTCGGGCGTAATGGCGCGGGCAAATCCACACTGATGCGGCTGCTGGCCGGCGACATCCAGGCCGACGACGGCGAGGTGCGCCTGCAGAACGGCGTGGTGGTCGCACGCATGGCCCAGGAAGTGCCCCAGGACACCAGTGGAACGGTGTTCGATGTGGTGGCCGAAGGTCTGGGCGACCTGGGCAGACTGCTGGCCCAATACCACCATGCGCTGCACGACGGCGACATGGACGCGATGGGTGATGCGCAGGAAAAAATCGAGGCCCAGCACGGCTGGGACCTGGATCTGCGCGTGCAGCAGGTGCTGACCAAGCTGGAACTGCCGGAAGACGTCGATTTCGCCGCGCTTTCAGGCGGCATGAAGCGCCGCGTGCTGCTGGCCCAGGCGCTGGTGCGCAAGCCCGACATCCTGCTGCTCGACGAGCCCACCAACCACCTGGACATCGACGCGATTGCCTGGCTGGAAGGTTTCCTCAAGCAGTTCGAGGGCAGCATCGTCTTCATCACCCACGACCGCAGTTTCCTGCGTGCGTTGGCCACCCGCATCGTCGAGATCGACCGTGGCCAGGTCACCAGCTGGCCGGGCGACTATGAGAACTACCTGCGCCGCCGTGAGGAGCGCCTGCACGCCGAGGCGCAGGAGAACGTGCGCTTCGACAAGTTGCTGGCCCAGGAAGAAATCTGGATCCGCCAGGGCATCAAGGCCCGTCGCACCCGTAACGAAGGTCGCGTGACTGCACTGAAAGCCTTGCGTCGGGAGCGCTCGCAGCGTCGAGACCTGAGTGGCAACGTCAATATGGCGGTATCGGCGGCGCAGAAGTCCGGCAAGAAAGTCATCGAGATCGAGGGTATCACCCAGGCCTACGACGGTCGCGTGCTGCTGGACAATGTGTCGGCCACGATCCTGCGCGGTGATCGCGTGGGCATCATCGGCCCCAATGGCGCCGGCAAGTCGACCCTGCTGAAGATCCTGCTGGGCGAACTGCAGCCGCAGGCCGGCGAAGTCACGCTTGGCACGGGCCTGCAGATCGCCTATTTCGACCAGCACCGCAGCCAGCTCAACGACAGCCTCAACGCGCTGGAAAATGTGGCCGAGGGCCGTGATTTCATCGAAATCAACGGCACCCGCAAGCACATCATCGGCTACCTGCAGGACTTCCTGTTTTCGCCCGAGCGTGCACGTGCGCCGATCACCCGCCTGTCAGGTGGCGAGCGCAACCGCCTGCTGCTGGCCAAGCTGTTCGCGCAGCCGTCCAACCTGCTGGTGATGGACGAACCTACCAACGACCTGGACGTGGAAACGCTGGAGCTGCTGGAAGAGCTGCTGGGCGAGTACAAGGGCACGTTGCTGCTGGTCAGCCATGACCGCGAGTTCATCGACAACGTGGTCACCAGCACGCTGGTGCTGGAAGGCAAGGGTCGCCTGGCCGACTACGTGGGCGGCTATACCGACTGGGTGCGGCAGCGTCCCAATGCCTTGTTCAATGCCGAATCGGCAGCGCCGGTGAAGGCATCGCCAAGCCCCGTGCAGACGGCCGTCGTCGCCGAGCCGAAACGAAAGCTGAGCTACAAGGACGCACGCGAGCTGGAACTGCTGCCGGCACGCATCGAAGCACTGGAGGCGGAGATCGCAGCCCGCGCTGCCTCGATGAACGACCCCAAGTTCTACCAGCAGGACAGCGCGGCAATCTTTGCCTTCAATGAAGTCTCGGCCAAGCTGCAGACCGAACTGGAACACGCCTACCAGCGCTGGAACCAGCTCGACGCATAAGGCCATCGCGTAGGAGCGCCCCATGGGCGCGAGCTCCTTGGTGGAAGCGCGGATATACACAGAGTTCGTGGCTGGTAGCCGCGCCATAACCGCTCGCGCCCACGCGGCGCTCCTACGGTTTCGCTTGACCTCTGCAGGAACTGGCGCGATTTTGTGGCTATGACTTCTGCCAACCGCTTCCACACCCGCGACGGGCTTGCCCTGCACCTCAACGACTGGCCTGCCGCGCAACCGCGCGCACGGATGCTCATCGTCCACGGCCTGGGCGAGTACAGCGGCCGCTACGCCACGCTTGCTGCCGACCTTAACGCGCAGGGAATCGCGGTGCGCGGCTTCGACCAACGCGGCCATGGCCACTCACAGGGCAAGCGTGGTGTCGTTGGCAAGGAGCCGGATTGCCTGTCGCGTGACACGCTGGACGTGTTCAATGCCTACGCCAGCCAAGGCGATGACCTGCCCTTCCTGTTCGGCCACAGCATGGGCGGCCTGGTCGCGATGCATGCGGTCAGCACGCTGGGACTGCGTCCGCGCGGACTGGTGGCGTCCTCACCGGCACTGGCCTCCTATGCAGGCAGATTCGACCGCCTTCTGAGCCAGATACTGGTACGCGTTGCGCCCGACGTGACCGTGGCCAATGGACTTCCTGCCGACAAGCTCTCCCATGCGCCGCACATCGAGCGCGCCTACCTGGACGACCCGGTCAACCACAACCGCATAAGCGCGCGCCTGGCGCAATACATTTTCGAAGCCGGCCCTGAAGTGGTCGAAGCTGCCCCGGCCTGGACGGTAGCCACCTTGTTGCAGATTGCCGGCGGCGACCGTCTGGTTGATCCTGCCGGCGCACGCGCCTTCGTCAATGCGGCTCCAGAACGACAGGTCGAATGCCACGACTACGCCGGGCTCTACCACGAGATCTACAACGAGGCCGAGCCGGCACGCAGCCAGGTAGTGGCTGACTTGATCGCCTGGTTGCACGCATGCCTGTAGGAGCGCCCCATGGTCGCGGGCTTTTACGCGATACCGATTTAAGGCTCGCGTCCTTGGGGCGCTCTACATTTTTGCCTAGCCGGTGTTCTGCACGCCTTGCGAAACACCATTGACGCTGGCCACCAGCGCGCGCAACAGGGTTTCATCCTCGCGCCCGGTTTCGCGCCAGCGCTTCAGCAGGTCAACCTGCAGGACG
>JBDSUI010000053.1:0-13569 GCA_039927795.1 Pseudoxanthomonas sp. | reverse complement strand
AAGATCACCACCACGCCAATGGTGGCGCGGCTGGCCGAACCCGGACCGCCGGCAAGCACCAGCGGCAGCGCGCCCATGATGGTAGCGATGGAGGTCATCAGGATGGGACGCAGGCGCACCGCCGAGGACTCGACGATGGCCGCGGGAATGGAGCGGCCTTCGTCGCGCAGCTGGTTGGCGAATTCGACAATCAGAATGCCGTTCTTGGCTGCCAGGCCGACCAGCATCACGATGCCGATCTGGCTGAACAGGTTCAGGGTGCCGCCGGTCACCGCCAGGCCGATGAGTGCACCGAGTACGCCCAACGGCACGGTCAGCATGATCACCAAGGGGTGAATGAAACTCTCGAACTGCGCCGCCAGCACCAGGTACACGATTAGCAAAGCCAGGGCGAAAGTCAGCAGCACGGCGCCGCCCGCCTTCTGGTATTCGCGTGACTCGCCCTTCCAGTCGACCTGTGCGTAGTCGGGCAGGTCCGTGGCCACCGCGTCCTGCAGGAAGGTCAGCGCTTCGCCCATGGTGTAGCCGGGTGCCAGGCCGGCGGAAATGGTGATCGCACGCAGGCGGTTGAAGCGGTTGAGGCTGCCCGCTTCGGCCAGTTCGTCCAGGGTCACCAGGTTCGACAGCGGCACCAGCGCACCGCTGCGCGCGCGTACCTCGATAGCCGTCAGGTCCGCAGGCGCCGCGCGGCCGTCACGTCCGGCCTGCAGGATCACGTCGTATTCCTCGCCATCCTGCACAAAAGTGGTGACCTGGCGGCTGCCCATCATGGTCTCCAGTGCGCGGCCAATGACCGAGACGCTGACACCCAGGTCGGCGGCGCGCTGGCGATCAATCTGCACACGCATCTGTGGACGCGTTTCCTTGTAGTCCGAATCAATCGAGAACAGGCCGGGATTGGCTTCCATGCGCTGGATCAGCAGGTCGCGCCACTTGGCGATTTCGGCATATTCCGGACCGCCAAGCACGATCTGGATGGGTTGTCCGCGGCTGCTGACCAGGCCACCGCCCACCCTGGGCTGGGCCTGCACGCCGGTCAGCTTGGCCAGGTCCGCGCGCAAGGAGTCGGCGATCTGGCCGGTGTTCTGATCACGCTTGTCCCAGTCCTGCAGGAACACGATCACGTTGCCGGTATGCATGTCGCCGCCCGCACCGAAGCCGCCCGGCACGCGCGTGTTGTATCGCTGGATCGGCTTGTCGTCGCCAACCAGCCCGGAAAACACCTGTTCGACCTGCTGCATCTGCCCGACGGTGTAGTCAAAGCCGGCACCCTCCGGCCCGACGATGGAAACGAAGAACGCACCGCGGTCCTCGGCCGGGGCCAGCTCGGACGGCACCAGCCTGGCCAACCCCAGGATTGCGACCACACACACCACCATGGCGACCGTAACCCAGATCACCGCCCGCGCTGGCCGTATGGCCACCACCGCAGCCAGGCGCGAACGGTACGCAGTGCTGACGCGTTCCAGCTGCCGGTTGAACCAGCGGTTCACCGGGTTTGATTTTTCTTCGCGATGCGGACGCACCAGCTTTGAAGCCATCATCGGCGTCAACGTCAGCGCCACGAATGCGGAAATCGCCACCGCGCCTGCAAGGGCCACCGACAGTTCGCGGAACAGGCGACCGGCGTTGCCCTCCATGAATCCCACGGGCAGAAATACCGCCACCAGCACCGTGGTGGTGGCGATCACTGCGAAGGCGACCTGGCGGGTGCCGCGGATTGCAGCGACCAACCTGGGTTCGCCCAGGTCGGCGCGACGCTGGATGTTTTCCAGCACCACAATGGCATCGTCCACTACCAGGCCGATCGACAGCACCAGCGCCAGCAGGGTCAGCAGGTTGATCGAGTAACCGAACAGATACAGCGGGATGAAGGCCGCAAGCAGGCATACCGGCACTGTTATCGCCGGGATCAGCGCGGCGCGGAAACTGCCCAGGAACAGCCAGATCACCACCAGCACCAGCGCAATGGCCTCGATCAGGGTCGCGTAGACGCGCTCGATCGAGGCGTCAATGAACACGGTGGAGTCGAAGGCCACGAAGATGTTGGTACCCTCGGGCAGCGATTTCTGCACCTCCACGGCCATGGCAC
The DNA here is from genome assembly GCA_039927795.1 of Pseudoxanthomonas sp. Taxonomy (GTDB): domain Bacteria; phylum Pseudomonadota; class Gammaproteobacteria; order Xanthomonadales; family Xanthomonadaceae; genus Pseudoxanthomonas_A. The sequence continues at coordinate 11,477 of JBDSUI010000053.1, read as the reverse complement.
GCGCGGCGTGGGTCACGTCCAGGGCATTGGCGGTGGAAGTCTTGATAATGCCCAGCCCAATATTGGGCTGGCCATTGCTCTCGTAGTAGGAGCGCCGTTCGGCCGAGGCCAGCTCAACCTTGGCCACGTCGCCCAGGCGCACCACGTAGCCGTCGTCGCCTTCCTTCAAGGGAATCTGGGCGAAATCGGCCGGTTCCTGGTAGCTGCGGGCCACACGCAGGGTGAAATCACGGGTTTCCGATTCAATCTGTCCGGCGGGCAATTCCACATTCTCTGCCCGCAGCGCAGCCTCGATGTCCGGAGCGGTAATGCCGCGCGCGGCCATCGCCGCGCTGTCCAGCCAGATGCGCATCGCATAGCGTTGCTGGCCGCCTATGCGTACCTGGGCTACGCCATCCATGCTCGACAAGCGGTCCACCACGTAGCGGTCGGCATAGTCCGAAAGCTGCAGCGGGTTCATCCTGGTCGAGCTCATGTTGAGCCACATGATGGTGTCCGAGTCGCTGTCAGCCTTCTGCACCTGCGGCGGATCGGCTTCCTCGGGCAGACGGTCGGCCACGCCGCTGATCGCGTCGCGAACGTCATTGGCGGCGGCCTCGATGTCGCGCGTGGCAGTGAATTCCAGGGTCACCGAAGACCGTCCGTTGATACTGCGCGACTGCAGCGTCTCGATACCCTCGATACCGGATAACGCATCTTCCAGCACCTGGGTGACGCGGGTTTCGACCACTGCGGCCGAGGCGCCCCGATAGCTCACATCCACCGACACGATGGGCGGATCAATTGCAGGCAACTCGCGCAGGGTCAGGCGTGAGAACGCCATGACTCCGAGCACCATCAGCAGCAGGCTGACCACAGTGGCAAAGACCGGGCGCTTGATCGAGAGATCGGAAAGTTTCATCGCTGATCAGCCTTGCGCAGGCGCTGGCGCTGGCGGGCGCGCTGCAGCGGGGTCGCCTTCGACGATCCTGCTGCCAGCCCGCAGCTTGCCGGTGCCATCTACCACGATCTTGTCGCCTGCCTTCAGACCGCTGCTGATCTCGGCGCGGCCTGCACTTCTGCCGCCCACTTCCACCCTGGCCTGCTCGACACTTCCGTCGGCCTTGACACGGTAGACGAAGGTCTCGCGGCCTACCTGCACCAGCGCGATTTCAGGAATCACCAGCGCTTGCCGTTGCGGCCGCGACAGCCGCACCTCCAGCAACATACCCGGGCGCAGTGCGCGGTCTGGATTGGGGAAATCACCACGCACCGTCACCGCGCGGGTGGCGGCATCGATGCGCGCGTCGATGGTGCTGACCACGCCCTCGAACTCACGGTCCGGATACGAATTACTGCGCGCGCTCAAGGCCTGACCGTTGGCAAGATTGGCCAGCTGCGCCTCGGGAACCGGGAAATCCACGTACATGCGCGAGAGGTCGTCCAGGGTGGCGATGACCGTGGTTGGCGTGATCAGGGCGCCCGGACTGACCTGGCGAATGCCCAGCACCCCAGCAAACGGCGCGCGCACGTGGCGGTCGCCCAGGTCCGAGCGCATCTGCTGCACGCGAGCCATTGCGGCGTCGCGCACCGCGCGCTGTGTGTCCAGCAGGGAACGCGCGATCAGCTGCTGGTCGGCCAGCTCGACCTGGCGCTTGTACAGCCTGTCTGCTTCCAGATAAGTGGCCTGCGCGGCCACCAGTGCGGCCTGCTGCGAGTCGCCGCGCAAGGTGACCAGCGGCGCACCGGCCCGGACCTGGTCGCCGCTGTCGAAATGCACCTGCTGCACCACTTCGCTGACCTTGGAGGTCAGGGTCACCGACTCACGCGCCTTGGCCGTGCCGATCGCCTGCAACGTATCGCTCCACGCCGAAGGCTGGACCACCCAGGTGGTGACCGGCACTGGTCTGGCGGCAACGGCTTCTTTTTTTGAGGGCGCTTGCGGGTTGCCGCACGCAGCCAGCAAGGAAATCAGCAGCGACACGCAGGCAATATGCGCGCTGGTTCGAATCAGCATGGACGGTTCCGCAATCTTGGTTAGCCGTGGAGTTTACCGGTCTGGAGTCAACGCCCGTGTGTTGTGCGCGTTGACATGGCGGTCGCTGATCCAGGCATGACTAACGACCCTTGCGCTGCAGCGCAGGGACACGCCTTGCTGCGCCGGCAAGACACACTGCACTGCACTGCACCGCGCTGCGCGGCGCCTGCAGGCAGAAGCACGCAGGCGACCGCGCCCACGCGGCAGCACCCTTCAGGCCAGGCCAAGCTTCTCCAGCACCTGCGTGGCCAGCGTTTCGGGACTTTCGATGCCTGCCAGCAAATGCAATTCGGCATGTTCGGGCACTTCATACGGCGAATCAATGCCGGTGAAATTGGGAATCTCGCCAGCGCGGGCCTTGCGGTACAGGCCCTTGGCATCGCGCTGTTCGGCAACCTGCAAGGGCACGTCGACGAAGATCTCCAGGAACTCGCCTGCATCGAAACGTGCGCGGGCCATCTGCCGTTCGGCGCGGAACGGGGAAATGAAACTGACCAGCACGATCAGGCCAGCGTCGGCCATCAGGCGCGCGACTTCGGCGACGCGGCGGATGTTTTCCACCCGGTCCTCGTCGGTGAAACCAAGATCGCGGTTGAGGCCGTGGCGCACGTTGTCGCCGTCTAGCAGGAAGGTGTGGTAGCCCAGCGCGTGCAGGCGCTTGTCGACCAGGTTGGCAATGGTGGACTTGCCTGCTCCGGACAGGCCGGTGAACCACAGCACCTGTGGCGACTGGCCTTTGATGCGCGCACGGGCGGCTTTGTCGACTTCAAGATGCTGCCAGTGCACATTGCCGGCGCGCCGCAAGGCGAAGTCCAGCGTACCTGCGGCGACGGTGTTGTTGGTGTGGCGGTCAATGAGAATGAAACCACCCAACGCGCGGCTTTCCGCATAGGGTGCGAAGGCGATGGCTTCATCCAGACTCAGGTTGACGTAGGCGACCTCGTTCAACTCCAGGCGTTTTGCGGCCAGGTGTTCCTGGGTGTTCACATCTATGCGGTGCTTGATCTCGCTGACCGTGGCCGCGACGGTGCGGGCACCGATCTTCAGCCAGTACGGGCGACCCGGCAACAGCGCCGTGTCATCCATCCAAAGCAGGTGTGCCGCGAACTGGTCGGCCACTTGCGGCGGGTCGTCCGCTGCAGCGATCACATCACCGCGACTGATGTCGATCTCGTCGGCCAGGGTCAACGTGACCGCCTGGCCGGCATGGGCGAGTTCGACCTCGCGTTCGCCGACAAACAAGCGGGCCACATGCGAGCGGCGGCCGGAGGGCAGCGCCACCACTTCGTCGCCGGGGCGGGTGATACCTGCGGCAATGGTGCCGGCGAAACCACGGAAATTCTGGTGCGGCCGGCTGACGTACTGCACCGGCAAGCGTAAGCCGACACCGGCGTCCTGGACAGAGAGCTCCAGGGTCTCAAGATGCTCGAGCAGGCTGGGACCACGATACCAGGGCATCGCCTGCGACGGCAGCGACAGGTTGTCGCCCTGCAATGCGGACAGCGGAATGCAGGTGACCTGCGCAATACCCAGCTGCGCCGCCAGCACCTGGTAGCCGCTGACAATCTCGTCGTACACGGCCTGATCGTAGTCCACCAGGTCCATCTTGTTGACCGCCAGCACCACGTGGCGGATGCCCAGAAGCGAGACGATGTAGCTGTGCCGGCGGGTCTGGGTCAGCAGGCCCTTGCGCGCATCCACCAGTACCACGGCAAGGTCTGCGGTAGACGCGCCGGTGGCCATGTTGCGCGTGTACTGCTCGTGGCCCGGGCAGTCGGCGACGATGAACTTGCGGCGCTCGGTGTCGAAGTAGCGATATGCCACGTCGATGGTAATGCCCTGCTCGCGCTCGGCCGCCAATCCGTCCAGCAGCAGCGCATAGTCGATTTCCCCAGCGCGCGTTCCATGGCGCTTGCTGTCGGCGGTCAGCGTGGCGAGCTGGTCATCGAACAGGCGTTTGCTGTCGTACAGCAGCCGCCCGATCAAGGTGCTCTTGCCGTCGTCCACGCTGCCGCAGGTGATGAAGCGCAACAGCGGCTTGGTTTCATGCTGCCTGAGGTAGTCAGCGATGTCAGACATGGGCACGCACCTGCTGGAGCGCCGCATGGGCACGAGCCTCGATGCGGTCCAGGATCAAAAGTTCGCGCCCATGGGGCGCTCCTACGCATGCATGAACGCCCATCAGAAATACCCCTCCAGCTTCTTCTTCTCCATGGATGCACTGGGGTCCTGGTCGATCACCCGGCCCTGGCGTTCGGAACTGGTGGTCACCAGCATTTCAGCGATGATCTTCTCCAGCGTATCGGCTTCCGACTCGATCGCTCCGGTCAGCGGGTAGCAGCCCAGCGTGCGGAACCGCACCTGCTTCAGCTGTGGCACTTCACCGCGCTGCAGTGGCAGGCGCTCGTCGTCGACCAGGATCAAGGCACCGTCGCGTTCCACCACCGGCCGCTCTGCAGCCAGGTACAGCGGCACCACCGGGATTTTCTCGCGGTAGATGTACAACCAGATATCCAGCTCGGTCCAGTTCGACAGCGGGAACGCACGCACGCTTTGGCCCTTGTCGATGCGCGCGTTGTACACGTTCCACAATTCCGGGCGCTGCTGTTTGGGATCCCAGCGATGTTTTTCATTGCGGAAGGAAAACACGCGTTCCTTGGCACGCGACTTCTCCTCGTCGCGCCGGGCCCCGCCGATGGCTGCGTCGAAACCATACAGCTCCAGCGCCTGCTTCAGGCCCTGGGTCTTCATCACATCGGTGTGCACGGTGGCCCCATGGCTGATCGGGCCGATGTCCTGGGCGATGCCGTCGGGATTGATGTGCACGCGCAACTCGGTGCCGGTCTCGGCTACGCGACGGTCGCGAAACGCAATCATTTCGGCGAACTTCCAGCGCGTATCCACGTGCAGCAACGGCATCGGCGGCAGCGCCGGCGCGAAGGCCTTCAGCAACAAGTGCAGCAGCACCGAGCTGTCTTTGCCCACCGAGTACAGCAGCACCGGGTTGCGGAACTCGGCCGCCACTTCCCGGAGGATATGCAGGCTCTCCGCTTCCAGGCGGTCGAGGTGGGACAGGGCGGGAACGGCACTCATCAAGGATCTTGTCCGCAGGAAGGAGGGCACGGCAACGAAGACTAGCAATCGTCCACCGAAGGCCGGCGAGTATCCGGGCTGGCGCGCCCCGCATTCAAATAAGCGCAGGGCATGAAGCCATAACCAGATGTCGTTTCTGATTGCCAGGCCAGCTCACTAATCTCGACCTTCCCCGGATGACACCTGCGAATAGACCGCATGAGCGCTGCAACCCCCGCTTTGGCCCCCAGTCCCCTGCCCGACGAGCGCAAGGCGCTATTGGCACGCGTGGTGGAAGGGCTGGACACGCCCAGCCTGTGGTGGCTGTCTGGCTATGCGGCCGGCCTGGCCCAGGGCCATGCGGCGCCACACCTGGCGGTGCTGCCCGGCGGCGCGGCCCAGGCCAGCCAGCGCCTGACCGTGATTTATGGCAGCCAGACCGGCAATGCACGCCGGCAGGCGGAAAAGATCGCGGCCGCGGCCGAGGCGGCTGGCCTCAACGTGCGCCTGTTGCGCGCCGACGCCTACCCGCAGCGGGAACTGGCCAGCGAACGCCTGCTGTACGTGGTCATCAGTACCCAGGGCGAAGGCGACCCGCCGGACGATGCCATCGGCCTGGTTGAGTTTATTACGGGCAAGCGCGCGCCCAAGCTGCCGGAACTCAAGTTCGCGGTGCTCGGGCTGGGCGATTCAAGCTATGCCGACTTCTGCGGCATCAGCCGTCGTCTCGACGCCCGCCTGGCCGAACTGGGCGCCAGCCGCGTGCTGGCCGTGGGCGAAGCGGACCTGGACATCGACACCATCGCCCTGCCGTGGCGCGAACAGGCGCTGCTACAGGCCAGCACACTGCTGAAGGTCGCGGCGACGCCTTCGGCCACAGTGACGACCCTGCGTCCGCACGTCGCCCCGGCGTGGTCGCCAGAAGCACCGTTTGCCGCCGAAGTACTGCTCAACCAGCGCCTCACCGGTCGCGAGTTCCAGGGCGTCGGCTTCCTGAAATATGGCGGCATCGGCAAGGACGTACGCCATCTGGAATTGTCGCTGCAGGGCTCGGGGCTGCAGTACGAGCCCGGCGATGCAGTGGGCGTGCGCCCACGCAATCCCGACCTGCTGGTCGACAGCGTGTTGCAGGCCTTGGCACTGGACGGCGAAGTGACCGTGCAGGACAAGGACGAATCGCTGCCACTGCGCGAATGGCTGGCCACGCGCAAGGAATTGACCCGCCTCAGCCGCCCGTTCCTCGCCAGCCTTGCCGCGCAATCGGGTTCGGAACAGCTCAACGACCTGCTTGCACCGGCGCGCAACGCCGAATTTGCCGAACTGCTGAACACCCACCAGCTGGCGGACGTTATGCGCCGCTGGCCAGCGCACTGGGAGCCGCAGGAACTGCTGGCCGCACTGCGCCCGCTGGCGCCACGCCTGTATTCCATTGCCTCCAGCCGCAAGCGCGTCGGCGACGAAGTACACCTCACCGTGGATGTGCTCGACTATCCGGCTTTTGGCCATGGGCATGTCGGCGCGGCCAGTGGTTTCCTGTCGGCTCTGGGCGAAGGTGACCACGCGCCGGTCTACATCGAAGCCAACGAGCGCTTCCGCGTGCCCGCCGATGGCGGACGCGACGTGATCATGGTTGGCCCCGGCACCGGGGTCGCGCCGTTCCGAGGCTTCGTGCAGGAACGTGCGGAAACCGGTGCCTCCGGGCGTAACTGGTTGCTGTTCGGCGCGCGCAATTTCAATACCGATTTCCTCTACCAGACCGAATGGCAGGATGCATTGAACAGGGGTGAACTGCACCGCCTGGACGTGGCGTTCTCGCGTGACCAGGCGGAAAAGATCTACGTGCAACAGCGCCTGCGCGAACGTGGCCGCGAAGTCTACGACTGGCTGCAGAACGGCGCGCATTTCTACGTCTGCGGGGCGATCGGCATGGGCAAGGACGTGCATGCGGCCTTGCTGCAGATTGTCGCCGAGCAGGCTGGCGTGGATGCCGAGGGCGCCGCCGGTTACCTCAGCACACTGCAAGCGGAGGGACGCTACAGCCGCGATGTGTACTGACCCGTAGGAGCGCCCCATGGGCGCGAGCCTTTCGCTTGAGCCCAAACAAGAGCTCGCGCCCATGGGTCGCTCCTACCCAATCTCCCCATCGCCATAGCAAGCACACCATGACCCATCCCTCCGTAGAAGACATCAAGCTCAACAGCCGCCGCCTGCGCGGCACGCTCCTGGAAGGCCTGGCTGATCCCGTCACCGGCTCGTTGTCGTTTGACGACCAGCGGCTGGTCAAGTTCCATGGCAGCTACCAGCAGGACGATCGCGATATACGCGACGAACGCCGGCGCCAGAAGCTTGAGCCGGCCCACCAGTTCATGATCCGGATCCGCGCGCCGGGTGGTGTCTTCACCCCGGCGCAGTGGCTGCAGCTGGACCACATCGCCACCACTTACGCCAATCACTCGCTGCGCGTGACCACCCGCCAGACCTTCCAGTTTCACGGCGTGATCAAGCGGGAACTGAAAGCCACCATGCAGGCGATCCACGCCGCTGCCCTGGACACCATTGCCGCCTGCGGTGACGTCAACCGCAATGTGCTGGGGGCGAGCAATCCGCTGCAGTCGCGACTGCATGCCCAGGTGCACCAGTGGGCGCAGGACCTGTCCACGCATTTCCTGCCAAAGACCCGCGCCTGGTACGAACTGTGGCTGGACGAAGAAATAGTTGCCGACAGCGGCAAGGAAGAAGAAGTGCTGTATGGCGCCACCTACCTGCCGCGCAAGTTCAAGATTGCCATCGCCGTGCCGCCGTTCAACGACGTGGACGTGTTTGCCAACGACCTGGGGCTGATTGCCATAGTCGACGACGCCGGCAACCTGGCTGGTTTCAACGTCGCCATTGGTGGCGGCATGGGCGCCAGCCATGGCGACCCGAAAACCTATCCGCGCCTGGCCAATGTGATCGGTTTCGTCACCCCCGAACAGGTGTTTGACGTTGCCACCGCCGCCCTGACCACCCAGCGCGACTACGGCGATCGTGTCGAGCGCAAGCACGCCCGCTTCAAGTACACCATTGACGAGCGCGGCGTGGATTTCATCGTCGAACAGATCGAGCTGCGCGCAGGTTTCAAGCTGCAGCCGGCGCGCGCCTGGCACTTTGAACACAACGGCGACCGCCTGGGCTGGGTCCAGGGCGAAGATGGCGATTGGCACCTGAGCCTGTCGCTGCCCTCCGGCCGCATTGCCGATCGCCCCGGCACCCCGCACCTGAGCGGCCTGCGCGAGATTGCCCGCATCCATCGCGGCGAATTCCGTGTGACAGCCAACCAGAACCTGATCATTGCCGGCGTGCCGTCCAGCGAGCGCGCGCGCATCGATGCGCTGGTGCAGCAGTACGCACTGGATTCGCAGAACAACGTCCCCACCGCACTTGCGCGCACCGCCGTGGCCTGCGTGGCCCTGCCCACGTGCGCCCTGGCGATGGCCGAAGCCGAACGCTACCTGCCCGACTTCACCGGCAAACTCGAGCCCTTGCTGGAAAAGCACGGCCTGCACGATGCGCCGATCCTGTTGCGCATCTCCGGCTGCCCCAATGGTTGCTCGCGCCCCTATCTGGGTGAGATTGCACTGGTCGGCAAGGCGCCCGGCCGCTACAACCTGATGCTCGGCGCCGACCATCGTGGCCAGCGCCTCAACACCTTGTACCGCGAGAACATCGCCGAGAACGACATCCTTGATGCGCTGGAGCCACTGTTCGCGCGCTATGCCGGCGAACGCAGCAACGGCGAGGGTTTCGGCGATTTCCTGCACCGTGCCGGCATCGTCGAACTGCCCACGTATCCCACCCACAAGCAAATTCCAGTGGAACTGCAAGCATGAATACGATTCCCTTGCGTGCGCCCGACCGCGCCGAACCCGACCGCGCTGAAGCCGAGCCCGCCGACCTGGTTGAAGTCAACGCCTGGCTGGAAACACAGAACGCTGAACAGCGCGTGGCCTGGGGTCTGGCCCATGGGCAGAACCATGCCATGTCCAGCAGCTTCGGCGCCCAGTCGGCAGTCGCATTGCACATGATCACCCGGCAGCAACCTGATATTCCGGTGATCCTGGTCGATACCGGCTACCTGTTTCCGGAAACCTACCGCTTCGCCGATGAACTGGTCGAACGCCTGCAGTTGAATCTGAAAGTCGTGCGTCCGCTGGTCAGCCGTGCGTGGATGGAAGCGCGCCATGGCCGGCTATGGGAACAGGGCGTGGTCGGCATCGACCAATACAACAGCCTGCGCAAGGTCGAACCCATGCGCCGCGCGCTGGACGAATTCGAGGTGGGCACCTGGTTCACCGGCCTGCGTCGCAATCAGGCGGCAAGTCGCGTCAACACGCCTATCGTGGAACTGCGCAACGGCCGCTACAAGGTCAGCCCGCTGGCCGACTGGACCGACCGCGATGTCTGGCTGTACCTGAAGCAACACGAGCTTCCCTACCACCCGCTGTGGGACCAGGGCTATGTGTCCATTGGTGATTTCCATACCACTTCACGCTGGGAGCCGGGCATGCGTGAAGAGGACACCCGCTTCTTCGGACTGAAGCGCGAGTGCGGTATCCACGTCGAGATCTGAGCAGCGCGCCAGCACCAGGCCTATTTGCCGCCGCCACTGCGCCAGATCGAGATCACCAGCCAGGCGCCGGCAATCGTCGCGCCCACGAAGCCCAACAGGCCAAACACCGGCAGGCCAAGCAGCGTAGGGCCGCCACTCACGGTCAAGGTGATTGACGAGCCCACGATCAGCGCGGCCAGCACTACGCCCACCGTGAGCCGGTTGGCGGAATGGCCAATCTGGGTGCTGAACTGCTGCAGATAGTCCAGGTCCAGATGCAGCCTGAGTTTGTTGGCGCGCGCCGAACGCAACAGCTTGCGCAGATCGCGCGGCAGCGCCGACAGCATGCCCACGGCGTCGCCCAGCGAACGCAAGCCCTGCCTGGCCAGCACCGGCGGCGCGTACAAGGCGCGCATTGCGCGATGCAGGAAAGGTGACGCCTGGCGGGCCATGTCGAAGTCCGGATCCAGGCTGCGGCCCATGCCTTCCAGGGTCAGGCAGACCTTGATCAGCAGGGCCAGGTCGGCCGGCAGGGCCAGACGGTGGGTGCGCAACAGGGTGGCAATTTCCAGCAGCATCGCAGCCAGATTGAGCTGGCCCAGCGGCACGCCGTGGTAGCGGTCGACGAAGGCATCCACGTCCTCGCCGATGCGTGCCTCATCGCCCACCACTTCGTCGTCGGTCCAGTCCAGCAGCACCTCGGTGACCCGCTGCGAATCGTGTTCGACCAGTCCGAACAGCAAGGACACCACCTGCGCGCGGCGCGCCCGCGACAGCCGCCCGATCATGCCGTAGTCGATCAGCGCAATGCGGTTGCCGGGCAGCACGAAGACATTGCCCGGATGCGGGTCGGCGTGGAAGAAACCATCCTCCAGCATCATCTTCAGGATCGCCTGGGCACCGTCACGCGCAATCTTGCGGCGGTCGATGCCGGCCGCGTCCAGCGCGGCCAGGTCAGCCACCAGCAAGCCGTCGACGAAGCCCTGCACATTCATGCGCTCGCTGGTGTAATCCCAGTACACCGCCGGCACCACCAGCTCCTCGTGCCCGGCGAAGCTGGCGGCAATGCGTTCGGCATTGCGGCATTCGGCGGCCAGGTCCAGTTCGCGGGTCAGCGACGCCTTGAACTGCTGGACCATGCCCAGCGGATGGAACTGGCGCAGCTCGGGGAACTTGTTTTCCAGGATCTGCGCGGCGCGCTGCAGCAGGCGCAGGTCGGCCTCGACCACCGGTCCTATTCCCGGCCGGCGCACCTTGACCACCACCTCGGTGCCGTCATGCAATTGCGCCCGATGCACCTGTGCGATCGAGGCCGCCGCCAGCGGTGTCGGGTCCAGCCACTGGAACACCTGCTCGGGTTCCGCGCCCAGGTCCTCGGTCATCTGCGCGTGGATGGCCTCGAACGATACCGCTGGAACGTGGTTCTGCAACTTGCCGAATTCGGCGATCCAGTCCGGCGCGAACAGGTCCACGCGGGTGGCGAGCACCTGGCCGAGCTTGACGAAACTCGGTCCCATTTCCTCCAGCGCCCGCCTCACCCGCACCGGTGCCGGCAGCGATACAAGTTCCTCCAGCCGTTCCAGCGGCAACAGCTTGCCGGCGCGCGCCAACGCCCCTTCAAGGCCCATGCGCCGGACCATGTCGCCGAAACCATAGCGGCCCAGGATGGCCGTGATTTCCTGCAGGCGTGCCAGGTCGCGGGTGACCGACAAGGTGTCCCAGATCATTGCGTGCCAACTCCGTTGCGAGCGTTCATGGGTGATCCTCGCATGTCGCGCCCCGCGCAGGCGTTTTCAGCGA
>JBDSUI010000052.1:0-5589 GCA_039927795.1 Pseudoxanthomonas sp. | reverse complement strand
AAGAGGAGCTGCTGAAAGCGGGCGCGCTGCAGAACGCGATCTTCAACAGCGCCTACTTCTCCAGTATCGCGACCGACGAGAAGGGCGTGATCCAGATCTTCAACGTAGGCGCCGAGCGCATGCTCGGCCATGCCGCCCTGGATGTGGTCAACCAGATCACCCCGGCCGACATCTCCGATCCGCAGGAATTGCTGGCGCGCGCTGCGGCGCTGAGCCAGGAACTCGACACGCCCATCACGCCGGGATTCGAGGCGCTGGTGTTCAAGGCCTCGCGCGGCATCGAGGACATCTACGAGCTGACCTACATCCGCAAGGACGGCAGCCGCTTCCCCGCGATCGTTTCGGTCACCGCGCTGCGTGATGCGCAGGAGAACATCATCGGTTACCTGCTGATCGGCACCGACAACACGGCGCGCAAGCAGGTCGAGGCCGCGCAGGCGCTGCTCGACCAGCGCCTTCGGGACCAGCAGTTCTATACGCGGTCGCTGATCGAATCGAACATCGATGCGCTGATGACGACCGACCCGCAGGGCATCATCTCGGACGTGAACCAGCAGATGATCGCGCTGACCGGTCGCACCCGCGACGAGCTGATCGGCGCACCCTGCAGGAACTTCTTCACCGACCCGGCCCGCGCCGACGCCGCGATCAGGCGCGTCCTCACCGAGACCAAGGTCAGCAACTATGAGCTGACCGTGCGCGCGCAGAATGGCGACGAGACCGTGGTGTCGTACAACGCCGCCACCTTCCACGACCGTGACCGCAAGTTGCAGGGCGTGATCGCGGCGGCGCGCGACATCACCGAGCGCAGGCGTTTCGAGCTTGCGCTGCAGGAAAAGAACATCGAGCTGGAGCGTGCCAGTCGCATGAAGTCGGAATTTCTGGCGACCATGTCGCACGAACTTCGCACTCCACTCAACGCAATCATCGGGTTCTCCGAGGTGTTGAAGGATGGGCTGATCGGCCCCATGAGCGACACCCAGCAGGAATACATGGGCGACATCTTCAACAGCGGACAGCACCTTCTCTCGCTGATCAACGACATACTGGATCTGTCCAAGGTCGAAGCCGGGATGATGGCGCTCGAGCTCGAGCCAGTCGACGTGAGCAGCCTGCTGTCCGACAGTCTGGCTATCGTCAGGGAGAAAGCGGCGGCCCAGCACCTGCATCTGGAGCTCGAGGTTGACGACGGACTGGGCACCATCCAGCTCGACCGGCGCAAGACCAAGCAGATCATCTACAACCTGCTTTCCAATGCGGTGAAGTTCAGCGCCAATGGCGGCACCGTGGTCCTTAGTGCGCGTCGCGTCGCGCACCAGGCGGTGGGCCTGCAGTCCGGCGACTGGCCGGTGCACGGCTTTCCGCTTCCGGATAACGCACACGGAGAATTCCTGGAAATATCGGTCCGCGACAGTGGTATCGGCATTTCCCGCAGCGACATGGCCAAACTTTTCCAGGCGTTCAGCCAGATTGACAGCAGCCTGGCGCGCAAGTTTGAAGGCACCGGGCTGGGACTGGCGATGGTCAAGCAGCTGGCGGAACTGCATGGCGGCGCGGTATCGGTAGCCAGTGCGGAGGGAGAGGGCGCCCGCTTCGCAGCCTGGCTGCCTTTGCTTGTGTCTGCCGAGGTGGATATTCCGCCCACTCACGACTGGGTCGCGCTGCTTCGGCCGGCCAGCCGCGCCAGTGAGCGCAACGCGCTGGTGATCGAAGATGACGACTTGGCAGCAGACCTGGTACGGCTCCTGCTTGAGAACGAGGGTTTCATGGTGCTCCGCGCGACCAGCGCCGAGGGCGCATTGATGCTCGCATCGCAGCAACCCTTGAGTCTTATCACCCTGGACCTGCAGCTGCCGGGGATCGACGGCTGGGAATTCCTGGCCCTCATCCGGGATGATGAAAATCTGGCCCACGTGCCGCTGGTGATTATATCGGGCCACTCAGACAGCAGCATCGCCCTGCCTCGCGGTGCGGCGGCCTTTCTGCAGAAGCCCATCAGCCGAAGTGAGCTGAGGGTTTCGCTGTCTTCCCTGGGGCTGCATCCGTTGCCTGAAGGCACCCGTACCGTGCTGGTCATCGATGACGATCCCAAGGCGATCGATATGATCACCACCCTGCTGCCCACGCCGGGCTATCAGGTCGTGCGCGCCGAAAGCGGTGCTGAGGGCATACAACTGGCGCGACGGTTGCGTCCGGATCTGATCCTGCTGGATCTGATGATGCCCACCGTCAGCGGATTCGATGTGGTGGAGGCTTTGCAGCATGACCAGGAAACGGCGCGGATACCCGTGCTGGTGGTAACCGCCAAGGACATCACGGTGTTGGACCGCGCTACGCTCAATGGCCACGGAGAGCGTGCTGTCGGTATCGTCCAGAAAGCCGGATTGAATCCAACCGCTTTCATTGCCGAGGTGCGCCGGGCGCTGATGCCAACCTGGCGGAACCTGTCATGACCACGGTGCTCGTCATAGAAGACAATCCTGCCAACATGAAGCTGGCACTGCTGCTGCTGAAAAATGCGGGCCATGCCGTGCTCTGCGCCACCGACGCTGAAACCGGGCTCATGCTTGCGCGTGCAGAGCGGCCAGACCTGATCCTGATGGATATCCAGCTTCCCGGCATCGATGGCCTGGCGGCGACCGCGCTGCTCAAGCAACACCCGGCGACTGCCGCCATTCCGGTCCTTGCCCTGACCGCGATGGCGATGAAGGCCGATCAGGAAAAGATCCTGGTCGCCGGCTGCGACGGCTACATTGCCAAGCCTCTACGCTACAAGGAACTGTACGCGGCGATCGAGAAACTGCTGAGTCGGCCCTCACCCGTTTCCGAACCAGACCAGGCTTCTGCGCACCTGCAGGATGAGCAGCCATCAACGTGATCACCGACCATGTCACACGCGGTCCGGCGGCACCGGACCCGCGGCGGATACTTGTGGCCGAAGACAACGGGATAAACCAGAAACTCATCCTGCGGCAGCTGGCGCTGCTCGGTTTTGACGCCGACCTTGCGGTCGACGGATACGAGGCGCTGGCTTGCTGGCAGCGTGGCCACTATGCGCTGCTGCTATGTGACCTGCGCATGCCGCGAATGGATGGCTGTGAACTGGCGGTGGCCATTCGCATCGCCGAGCAGGCCGGTCTTCGCGCCGGTGCGCCGCGCACCACCATCATTGCCCTGACCGCCAGTACATGGGGGGAACAGGCCGACAAGTGTCGCGAGGCCGGCATGGACGGCTACCTGACCAAGCCGTTGCAGCTTGGCGACCTGAACGCATTGCTGCAGGTCTGGTTGCCTGAGTGGACAGACAACCCCCCGGCCAGGGGTACTGCCGCGGCAGCGTCCAACGCCAGTTTCGCCACTGACGCCGGCAACCGAGCCCCCGTGGATGTGAGGGTGCTCGAAGCACTGGTCGGATCCGATCCGGCAATCAACCGGAGCCTGCAACGGCAATTCCAGCTCAGCGCTGCGGAAATTGGTGCCAGGCTGGGACGCGCCTGCGCCGGCCGTGATTCGCTGCGGGCAAGCGAGCAGGCACACAAGCTTGGTTCGGGCGCGCGCGCGGTAGGTGCCCTTCCACTGGGCGCGCTCTGTGCGCAAATGGAAGTAGCCGGAAACAACGACGATCCGGACGCCCTGGCGTGTCTCTGGGTCATGTTCGAAAAAGAGTTGGCGGCGGTCAACCGGTTTTTTGATGCCGTTGAACCGGCCCAGGACGAGGGTCCCATCGTAGACAACAGCACGGCCGGCAGCAGCGGAATAACAGCTTGATGGACAGGGCGCAGCGCAGAATCCTGGTGCTCGACGACGAGCCTTTCATGCTCAGGCTGCTTGCACAGATGCTGGCCAGTCTTGGATACACCTCGGTGATGACCTGCGACAGCGGATCAGGCGCGTTGTCACAGATGGCTTCACTGGCGCAGCAGCCCGATCTGATCCTGATGGATCTGAACATGCCGCACATGGATGGCGTCGAGTTCGTGCGCAAGCTGGTCGAGCTGGGCTACCAGGGCAGTCTTCTGCTGATCAGCGGTGAGGACGAGCGAGTCATGCAGATGACCGAGAAACTGGTGCGGGCACATCGCATCAACGTACTTGGCCATTTGCCCAAACCAGCGTCGCGGGAGGCGCTGGCTACGTTGATAGACCGATCGCAGGCACAACCCACCGTGTCCGAGCCGGAACTCAAGTCCTACCATGCCAATGATCTGCGCCATGCCCTCGCACATAAGCACCTGGTCAACTATTACCAACCCAAGGTTGCCGTTGCCAGCGGTGCAGTTGCCGGGGTGGAGACGCTGGTGCGCTGGCGCCATCCGGTGGATGGCATGGTATTTCCAGACCAGTTCATCAGCCTTGCCGAGGAGCACGGGCTGATCGATGAACTGACCCGCGTGGTCCTGGGCCGCGCTCTGGCCCAGGCCAGCCGCTGGCGTGGTGAGGGAGTTGACCTGACCATTGCAGTGAACGTTTCCATGGACAACCTGGCATCGGTCGAGTTCGCCGATTATGTCGCCGCGGCGGCCCTGGCGGCCGGACATGCGCCGCAGGACCTGACGCTTGAAGTCACCGAAGGTCGCCTGATGCAGGATCTGCGCGCGCCTCTGGAAACGCTGACGCGATTGCGGATGAAACGCTTCCGGTTGGCGATCGACGACTTTGGCACTGGCCACGCATCGCTGTCGCAGTTGCGTGACATCTCCTTCGACCAACTCAAGATCGATCGCAGCTTCGTGCATGGCGCCCTGCACGACAAAACCGCGCGTGCCATGTACGACGCCAGCTTGGGCCTGGGCAAGAAGCTGGGCATGGAAGTCGTAGCAGAAGGCGTCGAGGACGGCGACGACTGGGAACTGCTTCAGCTGACCGGATGCGAACTGGCGCAGGGATATTTCATCGGGCGCCCGATGCCTGCCGCTGATTTGCCCGCGTGGATTGCAGCTTGGCACCAACGCGTGCGCCAGGAACAACTGGCGGTGGGTTACCGGCAAGGCTGATTGGCCGTAGCTGCTCCTGTCGGCCGCGGTTTGTCGGCAACACCGCCGCCGCCGATGCGCCTGCCAGAACCGCATGCTTGCTACGTCGAAAATGGCCGCTGTTGGTCTTTTTGCTGAAGCCTTGCCCGGCGTTGCCTTCGAACGGCTGGTCGGCAATGATCGGCCGCCGCGCCGGGTCCAGCCACGCCGCGTGGGTTCTGGTCGCAGCCAAGCGTGCCGATCAGTGCGGCGGTGATCTTGGTAACGTCCCGGTGGCGCGGTGGTCCTGCTTCTGGCGCTGGACTGGGCACACCCATGGCGGACATTGCAGCAAGCAAACAACGCAAAGGGGCACTCCGCAGGTATTTTCCTGGTTCTGATGCGCGGCGTTCACGGCGAGCTGGTGGGGACCCGCCTTGGGTCACGGGAACTGGCCGGTCGCTGCCATTGCGAACCGCCTTTTGCAGCCGGAACAGCGCGGCGCAGGCACGCCACGCCTGCCTCAGGCGGGTTGGCCGCCGCGTCGGCGCTGCGCCTGCAGCAGCGCCATCAGCTCGTATTTGTCGGCGCCATCCAGCGGGCCGGCGCTCATCTTCGACTGCAGTTCGGCCAGTCG
>JBDSUI010000051.1:0-8577 GCA_039927795.1 Pseudoxanthomonas sp. | reverse complement strand
GTCTCCGCCGATGGCCAGCTGTACACCTGCTTGTTTGCCGGCGCGGGACACGCGCTGCGCCCATTGCTGGTGCAAGGCGAAGATGCACTAACCAGTTACGTGGCAGGCTTGTGGCAACAGCGCACCGATCGTTACAGCGAAATCAGGAGTGAGGCAGGCGCGTCGCGCCGGCATGTCGAGATGTTTCTGGTGGGTGGGTGAGCCGCTGCGCTAGCGGGATGCGTTGAAGCGCATCCCGCGTAGTGGCGAACGCTGAGGCCGTGATGGCCGAGGCCGGAGCGACTTGGTGAGCACATGGATGTGCGAACTTAGTCGCGTGCAGGACGCGAATGCAATGCCGAAAGAAATGCCCCAACTCACCCATCTCGATTCAACCGGCCGACCCACCATGGTCGATGTCAGTGGCAAGGCCATAAGCGTGCGCGAAGCGCGCGCGGAGTGCCGTGTACGGTTTCCCGCCGACGTCGCCGCGCAACTGCACGAAAACGGCCTGCGCAGCGCCAAGGGTGGCATCGTCGACACCGCGATCATCGCCGGCACCATGGCGGTCAAGCGTACCCATGAGCTGATTCCGTTTTGCCACCCGCTGCCCATCGACAGCTGCAAGCTCGCCATCGACTGGCACGACGCGCGCACGTTGCGCATCGAATGCACGGTGCGGGTGACCCACCGCACCGGCGTGGAGATGGAAGCGCTGACCGGCGCGACCGTGGCTGCGCTCACGGTGTACGACATGTGCAAGGCGCTGTCGCACGCGATCGTGATCGGGCCAGCGAAGCTGGTCGGCAAGCGTGGTGGCAAGCGTGATGTGGGGACATTGTCGTGATCTGGATATTGGTGCCCATTGCCACCCGCGCGACTGAATGGCGATCTTCTGATTTGTAAATGAATATCTTTGCATGGACCTAACATAATCAGGACTAGCCTCAGTTCACATTCAGCTTGAGGCATGTCGATGGACACTAATGAGCTCATTCAGCGTCGTCGGTTCCTGATCCAAGCGAGTCTTGCTGCGATTGCCGTTCCGGTAGCGTTGCGTTGGCCCGCGCAGGCACGTGCCGAAACCAAGCCGCTGATTCCGTTGCCAGTGACCAATTCCCAGGCACGGATGTTGACTTACGCAACAGATGCTTCGTTGGTCAAGGCTGCCAACCACAAGCCTGGAAGCACCTGCGCTAATTGTCAGTTGTTTACCGCCAGCACGGGCGCCTGCTCGCTGTTTCCCGGCTATAGCGTCGAGCCAAAGGGGTGGTGTTCGGGTTGGACCAAGAGTACGCGCGCGGGATAGGCGTCCCGCGTCTATAGCCACACAGGAGAGCGGTCATGAATCGCAGTAGTGCTTGGGATCGCCGACATGGGATCTGTCTCTTGTTGGTGACTGTTGCGTTGCTGTTGACAGCCCAGGCCAATGC
Source organism: Pseudoxanthomonas sp. (assembly GCA_039927795.1). GTDB lineage: Bacteria > Pseudomonadota > Gammaproteobacteria > Xanthomonadales > Xanthomonadaceae > Pseudoxanthomonas_A. The sequence continues at coordinate 7,165 of JBDSUI010000051.1, read as the reverse complement.
GGTGCCTTCCTACGCCAGGCAAACCGGGGTGGCATGCTCGGGCTGTCACGTAGGTGGTTTTGGTCCGCAGCTGACCGCCTTCGGACGCCAGTTCAAACTCAACGGTTATACCCAGAGCAACGGCGAGAAGAACGTTCCGTTATCTGTCATGGAGGTGGAGTCGTACAGCCACACCTCGAAGGCGCAGCCGGACAATGCCGGCCCTTATGACAAGCCGAACAACAATTTTTCGCTGCAGCAGGTATCGCTTTTCCTGGCCGGGCGCATCAGCGAGCATGTGGGCAGCTTTGCCCAGGTCACGTATTCGGATATCGACCGCAAACTGACGATGGACAACGTGGATATCCGGTTTGCAAAGCCAGTGAAATGGGGCGAACACTCCGGCGTGTTCGGGGTCAGCATCAACAACAATCCCGGCTCGCAAGATGCTTGGAACACCTCCCCAGCGTGGCGCTTTCCATTTATCGCGTCCGCGTTGGTGCCTGGCCCCGCCGCGGCTACCTTGCTGGAAGGTGGTCTGGGGCAGCAGGTCGTCGGTGCCTCTGCCTATGCCGCCATGGATGGCCGCTACTACGGCGAAATTGGCGTTTACCGCAGTTTGTCGGCATCCATGTTGCGGAGACTGAACGTGGATGATGGCGGGAGCATTGCCGGGGCCGCGCCCTATGTGCGGTTCAACAGGACATTTTCCGGACCCGGCCACATGCTGGAGGTAGGCCTTACCGGATTGTCCGCGCGCATCCATCCTGATCGCATGCATGGCCCAACCAATCGCTATGACGATCTCGGCGTCGATGCCAGCTACCAATATCTGGGTGGTACGAATTCGATCTTCACCATCGACGCGGATCTCATCCATGAGCGCCAGCGGCGCAATTTCGCCTTCGTCGAAGGCGGGGCCGACCATCCGCAAGGGCACGTCACCACGGCCAATTTGAATGCATCCTGGTACTACAAGGAGCACTACGGACTCACGGGCGGATGGTTCGATGTCCGCAGTGATCGAGACACGCTGCTGTACGCACCCAACCCAGCGGATGGCAGCCGCACTGGTAAACCGGACAGCAGCGGTCTGGTGATCCAGGCCGATTGGACGCCTTTCGGTGAGTCAGCGTCGTACCGGTCGCCTTGGGTGAACCTGCGCTTCGGGCTTCAATACACCATGTACAAAAAATTCAATGGCGCTAGCCGGAACTACGACGGCTTCGGCCGCAATGCCAGTGACAACAACACGTGGTACGCGTTCATCTGGAATTCCTTCTAGATTGAACCGTCGCCGCGCTTTCAAAAAGGCGATGACCCCGCCGACTGACCTCGGCGCCCGCATCAATCGATACCGTTGCTGCCTTCCGGCCCTGGCGGAGTTTTCGATCTAGCGTCGCGAGGGGCCGACGGGGCCACCATAGGACTGCGTCTTGGAGGACGCATGGATCTTCAATTTGATGCGTGAAACGTGCGGCGTGGATCTGTGGCGGAGAGAGCGGGATTCGAACCCGCGAAGCGCGGTTTAGACGCTTACACACTTTCCAGGCGTGCTCCTTCAACCGCTCGGACACCTCTCCGGTGCCTGAAGGCAGCGCAAAGCTGCTTTCAGGGCCGCGAATTCTAGCTGGCGCAGCGACTTAAAGCGAGTCCCGTGTTCTGGGATGAGCGCGGTTCAGCTGGCCGGTCATTATCCGGGCCCCTGGCGACGCTTCGGGAAATTCTTTCCTTGGACAGATCCACTCGGCGCGGCACAATGGCCTTTCAGATGGAATCGGTTGCCTGATGTCTTACCTAGTCCTCGCCCGAAAGTGGCGCCCCAAGCGTTTTTCCGAGCTGGTAGGGCAGGAACACGTGGTCCGTGCGCTGACCAATGCGCTGGAGAGCGGACGCGTGCACCACGCCTTCCTGTTTACGGGCACCCGGGGCGTCGGCAAGACCACCATTGCGCGGATCTTCGCCAAATCGCTGAATTGCGAGGAAGGCACCAGCGCCGAGCCATGCGGCCAGTGCTCGACCTGCCTGGATATTGATTCCGGTCGTTACCTGGACCTGCTGGAGATCGACGCCGCCTCCCACACCGGCGTGGACGACGTGCGCGAGATGATCGAGAACGCCCAGTACATGCCCTCGCGCGGCAAGTACAAGGTGTACCTGATCGACGAAGTGCACATGCTGTCCAAGCCGGCGTTCAATGCGCTGCTCAAGACCCTGGAAGAGCCGCCGGAACACGTCAAGTTCCTGCTGGCCACCACCGATCCGCAGAAGCTGCTGGTGACCGTGCTGTCGCGCTGCCTGCAGTTCAACCTGAAGCGGCTGGATGAAGATCAGATCTCGGGACAAATCATAAAAATACTGTTGGCCGAAGGCATCCAGGCAGACGATAGTGCAGTCCGCCAGATCGCCAAGGCCGCCGACGGCAGCCTGCGTGACGCACTGTCCTTGCTGGATCAGGCCATCGCCTACACCGGCAGCGGCGACGGCGGCGCGCTGCGTGAGCAGGGCGTTCGCACCATGCTGGGCACGGTGGACCGCACCCAGGTGGGCGCCATGCTCGAGGCCTTGACCGGCGGCGATGGCGAGCGGCTGCTGCAGATCGTTGCCGCTCTGGCCGAATTCTCACCCGACTGGAACGGCGTGCTGGATGCGCTGGCCGAAGCACTGCACCGCATTCAGGTGTGCCAGCTGGTTCCGGGCATCACGGTGGAGGCCGACGGCATTGATGCGGCCGATTTCGCCCAGCGCCTGCGCCCGGAAGTGGTGCAGCTCTGGTACCAGATGGCCGTCAATGGTCGCCGCGACCTGCATCTTGCGCCCAGTGCTCGTGCCGGGTTCGAGATGAGCGTCTTGCGCATGCTGGCATTCCGGCCGGCCGGTGCCGGGCGCATTTCGGCTGAACCTGATGCGGGTCGCGACGTGCCGCAGCCGGTCGCCAAAGCCTCCACTGCAGCCGTTGCTTCGTCTGCGCCTGCCATTGCCAGCCAGGACACTGCAGCTGCCGCGAACATGCAGGCTGCCGCGCCTGCGCGTGCGCCGGTTGCGGTGCCAGAGGTTCCAGCGGTAGCAGCGGTTCAAGCGGTAGCAGCCATGCCGGAAAAAGCGGCTGCCGCACCTGCGGCGGTTGAGGCATCGACCAACGCCCTGGTGGGCGGGTCACCCATCACCAGTGCTGAGGAATGGCTGCAATTTGCCAGCAGCAACGGCATGAAGGGTGCTGCACGCCAGCTTGCGGAGAACGCAGCGTTTGTGGCCGCTGCAGATGGCGTGCTCACGTTGTCACTGGATGCCGGTTTCGACTACCTGCGCTCCGAAAAATCACTGGCCGAACTATCCAGAACCCTGGCGCTCAGGTTCGGCAATGCACCGCGCATCATGTTCGACCATGCCCTGGTGCAGTCAGAGACCTTGCAGCAGCGCAGCCATCGCGAACGCAATATCCGCCAGAGCGCGGACGAAGAAAATTTCATGAACAACCCGGATGTCCAGCGCCTGATCCAGCAACACGGCGCCAAGCTGGTTCCGGATTCCATACGTCCCTTCGACGAATAACAGGCAGGAAAATATGCGTGGAAATATCGCCCAACTGATGCAGCAAGCGCAGAAGATGCAGGAAAACATGCAGCGCGCGCAGGATGAACTCGCCAACCTGGAAGTCACCGGCAGTGCGGGTGGCGGCATGGTCAGCGTGACCCTCACCGGCGCCAAGGAATGCCGCAAGGTGCGCATCGATCCAAGCGTGCTGGCTGACCCGGAAATGGCCGAGGACCTGATCGCAGCCGCCTTCAACGATGCGTCCAACAAGATCGATGCCGAGTCCAAAAGCAAGATGGGCGCGGCGACGGCGGGCATGCAGCTGCCGCCCGGCATGAAGATGCCGTTCTGATTCCTGTGTCGACGGCATCAGGAAAGGCGTCGCCATGAGTGCGCCACTGCTCGAGCAGTTGATAGATGCCTTGCGTGTGCTTCCCGGAGTAGGCCAGAAAACAGCGCAGCGCATGGCCTACCAGCTGCTGGAGCGCGAGCGCGAAGGTGGCAAGCGACTGGCCGAAGTGCTGGGCGTGGCGCTGGACAGCATTGGCCACTGCGCGCACTGCCGGGATTTCACCGAGACCGAGGTGTGCGCCATCTGTGCCAGCGCCAGCCGCGACCAGCACCTGCTGTGCGCGGTGGAATCGCCGGTGGACCGACTGGCTATTGAGCAGGCGACCGGCTATCGGGGGCTTTACTTCATCCTGCAGGGCCGTCTGTCGCCGCTGGATGGGATTGGCCCGCGCGAGCTGGGCCTGGATGCGCTGTCAGAACGGTTGGCGCAAGGCGAGATCACCGAATTGATTATCGCCACCAATCCCACGGTGGAAGGCGAAGCCACCGCCCATTACCTGGCGCAGCTTGCCAGGCAACAGAACGTGCATCCCAGTCGTCTGGCCCATGGCGTGCCGCTGGGCGGCGAACTGGAATATGTGGACCGTGGCACCTTGTCGCATGCCTTCGGGACCCGCATCGAGATGCCGCAATGAACCCCGAGGACCGCACCATGGCTGGCAAGGAAACGATATTCAGCAAGATCATCCGCCGCGAGATACCGGCCGACATCGTCTATGAAACCGACGAAGTGCTTGCCTTCCGCGACATCGCACCGCAGGCGCCCGTGCACGTGCTGTTCATTCCCAAGCACCCTGTCATCGACACGCTCGATGCGCTGCAGCCCGGTGATGCAGCGCTGGTGGGCAAGCTGGTGCTTGCCGCCGCTGATTACGCACGGCGCGAGGGGTTTGCGCAGAATGGGTACCGGGTGGTGATGAACTGCCGCGAAGATGCCGGCCAGACCGTGTTCCATATCCACCTGCATCTGCTGGCCGGTGCGCAGCTCGGACATTTTGGCGCCTAGTAACGCTTTTTCCGAAAACAGCTACCAGTAAACTGCAGACAAAAAAGCCGCTCGATGAGCGGCTTTGTCGTTACGTTATTGCAGGCTTACCACCAGCCCCAACGTCCCCACCGCGGACCCCAGAACGGGTCGTAGAACGGCGACGGACGGAACTCGACCTCGCGTATTTCGGGCCACAGGTAGACCACGTCGGCGGTCATCCGCGGCAGCCGGTAGTCGTAGTCACCGATGCGGGTGGAGTCGACGCCATCGACACGGCCGATAAATGTGACTTCGCGGCCCTCTGTGAACACGGCCGGGTCGTAGAAGCCGGAGCGGCAGGCGATGAAGCGACCATCGGTGGCATCAGGTGAGCTGCTCAGGGGGCGGCCATTGCTGCCAAGTGGGCGCGAGATGAGCTGGAAGCACGTGTTGTCCGGGCCAGGCCTGGTTTCAACGATGCGCCCGCCCCAGCGCACCGAAGTGCCGGCCTGGCTGCTGGCAACCGCGTCACGTGGCGAAACGGGGTTGAAGCTGCCCTGTAGCGGTTGAGGTGCGGTAGCACAGGCACCCAGCAGCAACGTGCCGGCAGCCAGGACCATCAGGCGGATCTTGCTGTTCATGACGAATCTCCCAGGATTCAAGGACGGTGCCGCCGCAGGTCGTTGAGCAGTGCCGCATCCGCAACGCCGTCAGCGTAACGCGCAGCAGCGAAACGGCGGCTGAGCGGTTCCAGCGTAGCAGCCAGTGCCGGCCGGGCATGTGAGACGCGTTGGGCCCAGGACAGTGCCGGTTCATGGGGCTCCCGTTGCAGACCATGCCGTGAATAGCGACGCTCCAGTCGATGCCAGGCACGCAGCAAGGGGTCGCGCTCGCGTTCTCCGCGAGCAAGCAGCCAGGCCATCCACCCCAGCGCCAGGCCTGCGAATACGCCCAGCAAGAGGCCCAGTCGACTGCCGCCCAGATGTTCGATGCCAAAGGTTTGCAGCAGTCGTTGCTGGCGATCGGCATTGAAACCCAGGACCAGGTCGTTCCAGCCGCGACGCATCCAGTCGCTGACGTCACCCAGCCTGCTCAGCTGGCCCAACGCGCCGGCACCCGACCCCAGGCGGTCTTCGATAGTGTCGTAGATTCTTTCAGGGGCCACCGCCGCGGTTGGATCCACCCGCACCCAACCGCGCTGCGGCAGCCACACCTCCGCCCAGGCGTGGGCATCCAGGTTGCGCACCACCCAGTAGTTGCCGATCGGGTTGCGCACCCCGCCGGCGAATCCGGTGACCACACGCGCTGGAATACCAGCGCCGCGCATGAGCACGACGAAGGACGAGCTGAAGTGCTGGCAGAACCCCTGCTTCTGGTCGAACAGGAACTCATCCACTCCGTCGCGCCCGGGCAGCGGCGTGTCCAGGGTGTAGGCGAACTCGCGTGTGACCCATTCCAGCGCACGTTGCACCAGCGCCGCATCATCCGGGCCGACTTCGCTGCGCCACTGCCTTGCCAGCGCCAGCGTGCGCGGGTTGTAACCGGGCGGAAGCGCCAGCGCGCTCTGGCGCAACATGCCTTCGAGTTGTGGCTGGAAACGGGCGGGCGGCGAGGATTGCAGGCGCCAGCGTGTCAACGAGCTCAGCGGCCTGGCGGCATACAGACCGTAATCGCCAGACAGGAAGCTGCCCTCAGGCGCGAGGGTTGGAAGGTCCAGGGCAACCAGTTGCCGGCGATCGGTGGGCTCGAATTCAATCGTGTAATCCCACCGGGTAGTACCAGCGTCGAACGGTTTTGCGGGCAGCCCGCGCATCCAGCGCGGCTGCGTCCAGCTTCTTCCATCGAAATCCCACAGCACCGGGCCGCGCCAGTACATCTGTTGCTGGGACGGGATTGCGCCGTGAAATTCCACCCGCATCGCTGGTCTGTCGTCGACCATCATGTCCAGCCACGCGCCAGGCGTCATCTCCTCGGACAGGCCGGTACGACCCATGGCCCGCTCCGGGATTCCCCACAACGGAGATCCCAGGCGTGGGAACAGCCAGAACAGGCTAAGTGCCAAGGGCAGGCCGATGCCAACCAGCTTGCCTATTGCCAGCAGTTGCGCGCCCCAGGACGGATTTCCGGTCAGAGACTGTGACTCCACCGCGGCCAGGCGCTGCAGCGCAACCAGCGCGCACCCGACCGCCAGCAGGCCCAGCAGCATTGTGGTTGGGCCCTGGTCCAGCAGGAACGCCGAGAACGGTGCGAACAAGGCAAATCCCACCATGCTGCGTGCATCGCGCAGGCTGCTGGTTTCGGCAGGTTTGACGGCGATCATTGCGGCCAGCAAGG
>JBDSUI010000050.1:0-11682 GCA_039927795.1 Pseudoxanthomonas sp. | reverse complement strand
GCGTTGGACTCCAAGTGCAAGCTGGAGCAGAAGCCCGGCCAGCACGGCGCTACCAACACCCGCAAGGGCAAGTTGTCCGACTACGCCACCCAGCTGCGCGAGAAGCAGAAGGTCAAGCGTATCTACGGCCTGCTGGAGCGTCAGTTCCGCAACTACTACAAGAAGGCCTCGACCAAGAAAGGCAACACCGGCGAGAACCTGCTGCAGTTGCTGGAAACCCGCCTGGACAACGTTGTCTATCGCATGGGCTTTGCCATCACCCGTCCGTCAGCGCGCCAGCTGGTTTCGCACCGTGGCGTATTGGTCAACGGCAAGTCGGTGAACCTGCCGTCTTACCAGGTCAAGGCCGGTGATGCGATCGAGCTTTCCGAAAAGGCGCAGAAGCAGTTGCGCGTGCAGGAATCGCTGAACGTGTCCGCACAGATGGACCTCAGCCCTTCCTGGGTTGAAGTGGACTCGAAGAAGTTCAGCGGCGTGTTCAAGGCCGTACCAGATCGCGCAGATCTGCCTGCCGACATCAACGAAGCGCTGATCATCGAGTTGTACTCGAAGTAATCCCATCACGAATCCCCGGATCTACCGGGGATTTGCAGGAGACCAAGCAACATGACGGTTACCACACAGCAGGTGCTGCGCCCCCGCGGCCCGCAAATCGAGCGCCTTGGCGACAATCGCGCCAAGGTCGTTATCGAGCCGCTGGAACGCGGCTACGGCCACACCCTGGGCAATGCGCTGCGTCGCGTGTTGCTCTCGTCCATCCCCGGCTTTGCGATTACGGAAGTCGAGATCGACGGCGTCTTGCACGAATACAGCACCATTGAAGGCCTGCAAGAAGACGTGCTTGAAGTCCTCTTGAACCTGAAAGATGTCGCCATCCGCATCCATACCGGCGACAACTCCACCCTCACCCTTGCCAAGCAGGGTCCCGGCGTGGTCACTGCCGCTGACATCAAGACAGATCACAACGTCGAGATCCTCAATCCGGACCTGGTCATCTGTAACCTGACCAAGGACACGTCCATCAACATGCGCCTGAAGATCGAGCGCGGCTTTGGGTATCAGCCAGCCGCCGCCCGTCGTCGTCCGGATGAAGAGACCCGCACCATAGGTCGGTTGATGCTGGACGCGTCGTTCTCGCCGGTTCGCCGCGTCGCCTACGCGGTGGAAGCCGCGCGTGTCGAGCAGCGTACCGACCTGGACAAGCTGGTTCTTGAAATCGAGACCAACGGCACGATTGATGCCGAGGAAGCCGTGCGCACTGCCGCCGATATCCTCAGCGATCAGTTGTCGGTGTTCGGTGATTTCACCCACCGCACCCGTGGCGAGGTCAAGCCGGCCACCGGCGGCGTTGATCCGGTGCTGTTGCGTCCGATCGATGATCTTGAGCTGACCGTGCGTTCCGCCAACTGCCTGAAGGCCGAAAGCATCTATTACATCGGCGATCTGATCCAGAAGACCGAAGTCGAGCTGCTGAAGACGCCGAATCTTGGCAAGAAGTCGCTGACCGAGATCAAGGAAGTGCTGGCGCAGCGCGGCCTGTCCCTGGGTATGAAGCTTGAAAACTGGCCGCCAGCTGGCGTTTCGCAGCACGGCATGCTTGGCTGATAAGTGGCAAACGATCCCCGCGACATGCGGGGATCGGCTTGTAATCGCAACACAACGCCGACGCGCCTGAAGGTGCGCGGCGATGCCCGTTCAGGACGATCGGGCTCGGGCCATCCGCAGTCCAGGTAAGAACGCCATGATGGCGACAGCGAATCTCAACAGCATCAACATTAATCAGGAATCCAAACCATGCGCCACCAGAAAGCCGGCCGCAAATTCAGCCGCACCAGTTCCCATCGCCAGGCCATGTTCAGCAACATGGCGGCTTCGCTGATCAAGCACGGCATGATCCGCACCACCTTGCCGAAAGCCAAGGAATTGCGGCGCGTCGCTGAGCCGTTGATTACCCTGGGCAAGGTCGATGGCGTTGCCAATCGTCGTCTTGCCTTCGCGCGCCTGCGTGACAAGGAAGCGGTAGGCACCTTGTTCACCACGCTGGGTCCGCGTTACCAGTCTCGTCCAGGTGGCTACCTGCGCATCCTGAAGTGTGGTTTCCGCGCAGGTGACAATGCGCCCATGGCCTATGTGGAATTGCTGGATCGACCGGAAGCGGCAGCACTCGCCGAGTAATTGCCAGCTGATCGAAGCGTCGCCTCGGAACCCCGGCTATCGCCGGGGTTCTGCTTTTACGGGAACTGGCAGCGTGAGGGATTGGTCTGAGGCGAGCTGCGCGACGATAATGCGCAGGTCCTTATCGCATTGGCACCTGGTAAATGAACCCATTCCTTTGGTCGTTCCGCAGGCAGTTCCTGCTTGGTTTCATGGCATGCGTTGCATTGGTGGCCTATGCCATATGGACCCAGCTGTATGGCGGGCTTGAACCCTGCAACCTGTGTATTTTCCAACGGGTGGCTTTCGCGCTGCTGGCGGTCGTGTTGCTGCTTGGCGCTGTCCATTCGCCGACGAAGCAGGGTATTCGTAGACGCTACGGCGTTGCCGCATTTGTGGCGGCAGGGATCGGCATAGGCATTGCTGCCCGCCACGTCTGGGTGCAGAGCCTGTCCGCCGACCTGGTGCCCAGTTGCGGGCCGCCGCTCGGATTCCTGAAGGAGTCGGTGGGTGTGCTGGGCATGATCAAGAAAGTGCTCACCGCGTCAGGCAGCTGCGGCACTATCGACTGGACGTTTCTTGGCTTGTCCATGCCGGTGTGGAGCCTGGTCTGTTTCATCACGCTGGCGTTGTGGGCGCTTTATGCAGGGTTTTCCGCAAGAAAGGTTTCATAAGCAAGATTTGACGCGGCGCATCAATCTGGCACCATGTCAGATCGCCGAGGACAATCATGATGAGTAACACCGACCGCAACCTGCATGCCGTAAATCTTCCTGCCGACTGGGCACCTGCCAGCTGGCGTTCGCGTACGGCGGTGCAGATGCCCACCTATCCCGACGCCGAGGCACTGGAGTCGACATTGGGTGAGCTGCGGCAGTTGCCTCCGCTGGTGACCTCGTGGGAAATATTTGCGCTGAAGAAGCAGCTTGCCGAGGCGCAGGAAGGCAAGCGCTTCCTGTTGCAGGGTGGCGACTGCGCGGAAAGCTTTACCGACTGCGAGTCGGGGCTGATTTCCAACCGCCTGAAAGTGCTGCTGCAGATGAGCCTGGTGCTGGTGCATGGGTTGCGCCTGCCGGTGGTGCGCGTGGGTCGCTTTGCCGGGCAGTACGCCAAGCCGCGATCGACGGACACCGAAACCCGCGATGGCGTGACCTTGCCCAGCTACCGTGGCGACCTGGTGAATCAGCAGGAATTCACCGCGAAGGCACGTATTCCCGATCCGCGCCGCATGATCAAGGCCCATGCGCGCTCGGCGATGACCATGAATTTCGTGCGCGCGCTGATCGATGGCGGTTTCGCCGACTTGCATCATCCCGAATACTGGAACCTCAACTGGGTGGACTACTCGCCCAACGCCAATGAATACCAGCAGATGGTCACCTCGATCGGTGATGCGGTGCGCTTCATGGAAACGCTGTCCGGTTCAGAGGTGCACAACCTCAATCGCATCGATTTCTACACCTCGCACGAAGCGCTGCTACTGCCGTACGAGGAGGCGCTGACCCGCGAAGTGCCGCGTCAGTGGGGCTGGTTCAATCTGAGTACGCACTACCCGTGGATTGGCATGCGCACGGCAGCCGTGGATGGCGCGCACGTCGAGTACCTGCGTGGGGTGCGTAATCCCATCGCCTTGAAAGTGGGACCTTCGGTGAATCCGGATCAGTTGCTGCGGTTGATGGACATCCTGAACCCCGAGGACGAACCGGGCCGCTTGACCTTTATCCACCGCATGGGCGCCACCCAGATTGCGGAGAAGCTGCCACCACTGCTGGACGCCGTGCGCCGCGATGGTCGCCGCGTGCTTTGGGTATGCGATCCAATGCATGGCAATACTGAAAGTACTTCCAATGGCTACAAGACACGGCGCTTTGATAACATCCGCGGGGAAGTGGAGCAGTCGTTCGACCTGCATGCAGCGGCCGGTACGCGTCTGGGCGGCGTACACCTGGAGTTGACTGGCGAAGATGTCACCGAATGCACAGGTGGTGCGCGTGAGCTGACCGACATCGATCTTGAGCGCGCCTATCGTTCGACGGTCGATCCGCGCCTCAACTACGAGCAGTCGCTGGAAATCGCGATGTCCATCGTGCGCAAGCAGAACCAGATCGCTGTCCCGGCGGCACGCTAACAGCTGCGGACGCCCGGCTGGCGCCGGGCGCTGGCTCTTCTGGTCGCTGGGGTTTCCTGGCAACTCATGACTGCTACGCCCGTGCGGGCGTGGGCGCGCCGGGTATGGGCCAGGTCTTGCGGCGGGCAAGCAAGCGGGCAAATTCTGCCGCGGGTATCGCCGGACTGAACAAGTGGCCCTGCAAGGTGTCGCAGCCGTTCTCGACCAGCCACTCCAGTTGTGCCTGTGTTTCCACGCCTTCAGCGACGGTGCGACAGTCCAGCTGGCTTGCCAGTCCGATGATCGCGCGGGTGATGGCGCCTTGGCTGGGTTCGATCACGTCGCGCACGAATGACTGGTCAATCTTGAGCACGTTGAAGCCGTAGTTGCCCAGATAGCTGAGGCTCGAAAACCCCGTGCCGAAGTCATCGATGGCGATGCGCACGCCCATGGCCTTGAGTGCACGCAGGGCGTGGTCAGTGCGCTGGACGTCCTGCATGATGGTGGTCTCGGTGACTTCCAGTTCCAGATATTCGGCCGCCATGCCGCTGTCCTCCAGCGCCGCAGTTACCGCTTCCACCAGGGTGCCGGTGTCGAAATTGGCCGCTGCTATGTTCACCGAGACCGGAATGGACGCCAGTCCGGCTTGTTGCCAGATGCGGTTCTGCCGGCAGGCGGCCTGTATCGCCCAGCGGTCTATGTCGACAATGAGGCGGGTTTCCTCGGCAACGGGCAGAAATTCGCCTGGCTGCATCAGGCGGTCGCCCTTTTGCCAGCGTACCAGACCCTCGACGCCGACGATGCCGCCGGTAATGCGATCAATCTGCGGCTGGTAATGCAGAACCAGTTCGCCCTTGCGCACGCCGCGTCGCAGGCTGTTCTCAAGCTCGATGCGGGCGTCGGCGCTGCTGGCCAGTTCGCTGTTGTGGAAGCGGCTGGTGTTGCGACCACTGCGTTTGGCCAGGTACATGGCCGCGTCGGCGCGCATCATCAAGGTGGATGCGTCATAACCATCGTCAGGGAACAGGCTGATGCCGATGCTGAAGGACTGGTGCAATTCATGCGAGGCGACGTTGTATGGCTCTTCGCCCACGTCGAGCAGATGTCGCGCGACCTCCAGCACCCGTTCGCGTGAGGTCGCTTTGTCCAGCAGCACCACGAACTCGTCGCCGCCGGTGCGGTAGACGCTGCCCAGCGTGCCCACGCTGCGCTGTATGCGTCGCGTGACCTGTTGTAGCAGCTGGTCGCCGATGTGGTGGCCCAGTGCATCGTTCACATGTTTGAAGAGGTCCAGGTCGATGAACAACACCGCCAGGCCGTCACCGCTGGAGCTGTTCGCATCAATCAGCGTACCCAGCGAATTATTGAGCTGCAGGCGGTTGGGCAGGCCAGTCAGCGCATCATGGTGGGCCAGGTAGGCCATGCGCGAATTGAGTGCGCGCGCTTCGGTGATATCGCGCAGCACGATTACCCAGCCGGCCGAGCTGGTACCCCGGTCGCGTACTGGCGAAAGCGATCTTTCCACCAGCATGTGCTTGCCGTCGTGGCGCAGCAGCTGCAGGTCTCCCGGCATTGCGGCCATGTGCGCGTTCTCCAGGGTGCTGTTGTTGCCTACCACTTGCACCGGCAGTATCTCGGCGATGGGTCGGCCCAGCGCGTTATGCAGCATCCATCCACTAAGGGCCTCGGCCGCCGGATTCATGTAGGTCACCCGCTCCGAGGCATCGGTGGTGATGACGGCGTCGCTGATCGAAGTCAGGGTCACTTCGGCGCGTTCGTGTGCGTCATACAGCGCATTCTCAAGATGCGCCTTTTCGGTCAGGTCGGTGGACATGACGAAGAAACCGCAGACCTCACCACTCTCGTCAATGTCGGGGGTGTAATAGGAGTGCAGCCGACGCGGCTTTCCGTCGCTGCCCGTGGCGACGCTTTCGAAGTCCACGTCCCGGCCGGCCAGTACCGCGTCGATGTAGGGTTTGCGCAGGGCATAGGTTTCTTCATCCATCAATTCAGCGATGCGGATGCCAAGACGATACGGTTGCTTCCATAGATTGGATTCGACGCATGCGCGGTTGAAAAATACGTTGGCTTCATTACGGTCGTACTGCGCGATCATGGCCGGTAGCCTATCCGTCACGCGCTGCAGTTGGTCGCGCGCCGTTGCCAGTTCGCGCAGGGTGCGATGCTGTTCGCTGTTGTCATAAGCCATGAGATACCAGCCTGTGACTCGCCCGTCCGAATCAAGATCGGGCACCAGATAAATCTGGGCAGTACGGCGCGGCTGTCCAATGCGCGCCTCCCAGCTCACCCGGCTGCCTTTGCCTGTTTCGACCATCGCGCCTTGCAGTGTTTCAAGGAACTCCGGGTCGTCGGCATGCACGTCTGATATGCGACGTTCACTCCATCCCAGTGACTGTTCTCCGAACCAGTCGCGACTGGCGCGGTTGGCGAATCCGTAACTCTGGTTGCGGTCGATGTAGGCGATTAGGGTTGGCAGATGGTCGGCGACCGCGTTGAGCAAGGCGCGGCTACGTCGATCGGCACGCGCCAGCGTGAGCAGCAACGCGAAAATCATCAGCCCCAGGACAATGCCGCTGGACGCCAGGATCAGGATCGAGGTTATGCCTTGAATGGCCACGGCGCGTGGCGCGGAGCTGATGCTCAATTTCCAGTCACTTCCGAAGAATTCAAGCCCTCGCACATGCTCGAACGCTGGCGTCATGTCTGCGCCATAGCGGTCGCGCAGCACATGACGCTGATAGACGATACCGGTGGCCCGATCTGATGATTCCAGTCGCAGGTCGAGCTGATCGTTGTCGACGCTGGAGATGGCTTCCCTGATCATTCGGTCCCATCCGAAGCCAGCAGAAACATATCCTTGCAGGAGCTGGTTCCGCCGGGACTGCGGACTGGCAGCTTCAGCAGGCTGTCCGCGTGATTCGTGCGTATAGACCGGCACATACAGCAGAAAGCCGGTAAAGCTCGCGGGGTTCGCTGCCTTGCCAAATGTGACCTTGCGCGCGGCGACCAGCCCCGCATTGGCCCGTGCCTGTTCCAGTGCTGCACTGCGAGCCGGTTCGGCCGAGATATCGGTGCCCAGCAGGTGACGCATTTGTGGGATGTCGGGATAAAGCAACTCGACAACCACGTGTTCATCGCTTTTCACGCGCGGGTGCATATCAAATGCGGGTCCATGCTGCGCGCGCTGTGCCAGCAGGTAGGACTGCAGGTCGGTGGCATGGACACGGCGGGCGAAACCCAGTGTCTGCACGCCGGGATGTTGCTTGGCCAACTGCAGTTTCTGCACGTAATCGTTGAAGCCGGCTTGGCCGAGCTGCGGGTTGGCCTCCAGCATGCCCGCAGTGGCTCGCACCATGTCTTCGTAGGCATGGACGCGAGTCAGGATGGCAGCAGTGACCGCTTCCGAGCGCGCGTTGAACTGCGCTTCGGCAGTACGGGTAGCCTGTAGCCAGGACATGTAGCCGAACCAGACCGAGAGCAGTACCGCCAGTGCCAACACCAGCCAAGCCAGTGAATCCAGCCGTCGCAATCGCAGGCGGGCGGCGGAAGGCGACCCACTGAGTGCTCTCAATTTTGATGCGCGACTCGCACCTACATCCATCAATCCGACCCCTGCGGCAGGTTGGGATGTAACCCCCGCGCCATCGTACCCGCGAACACTCGTGCTGCAACACGTTTTTCCATGGCGTCTTGTAGATGCGCGTGGATACAGCACCCGGCGCTAGTTTGTATTCAGCGGCTGGGCGCTATTGGGGTTGTGCGCGGCTCTGATGCCTCTGCGGGTACGCGGAGAGTCGGCCTGTATTCCGGCGGCTTGCGCGCGCGCGTCAATTGCTCATACGCGTAGCCCAGTCCGATCAATTTGGGTTCGCTCCATGCGGTGCCCATGAAGACCAGCCCCAGCGGCAATCCGCTGCTACGGCCCATGGGAACGGTGAGGCTGGGATAGCCGGCCACCGCGGCCGCGCCATAGCCTGCGCCGGGGAAACGATCGCCTTGCCGTGGGTCGCTGACCCAGGCTGGTCCTGTCGCCGGAGCAATCAACGCGTCCAGGCGTTGTGCCTTCAAGGCCACGTCGATGCCTTCAGGTCCGGCAAGGCGACGCGCACGCGAACGCGCACTGATGTACTCCTGTTCGCCCAACCCGCCCTTTGCATTGGCCTGCTCGAACAGCTCCTGCCCGAAGAACGGCATTTCCGTGGCGCGGAATTGGGCGTTGTATCCGATCAACTGCGACAGGGTCCGGAGCGGCGCCTGCTGCTTCTGCAGGTAGCGTTCCAGACCGGACTTGAACTCGTACAGCAGCAGCGTGGTCTCATCGTCCGACCATTGCCCTTGCGTGGGTATTTCGGCATCCACGACGGTGGCGCCGGCCGCGCGCATCGTGCGGATAGCCACTTCGGTGGCCGCGGCGGCATCGGGATGGATGGCAAGTTTGCTGCGGATCAGCCCGATGCGCGCGCCCTTCAATGCGTTGGCATTCAAGTGCAGGTGGTAGTCCAGGTTCGTATTCCAGGCCGTGCCCGCGGTCGCCGGGTCCGCGGCGTCACGCCCGGCTAGCACGCTGAGCAAATAGGCCGCGTCGGACACGCTGCGGGTCATCGGACCGGCCGTGTCCTGGCTGAAGGAAATCGGGATGATGCCCTCGCGGCTGACCAGGCCTACGGTTGGCTTCAACCCGACCAGTCCGTTAACCGCGGCCGGACAGATAATGCTGCCATCGGTTTCGGTGCCGATGGCGGCGGCGGCCAGGTTGGCTGACACCGCCACCGCACTTCCGGAGCTGGAGCCGCAGGGATTGTGGTCCAGCACGTACGGATTGCGGGTCTGGCCGCCACGCGCGCTCCAGCCTGATAGCGAGCGAGTGGAACGGAAATTGGCCCATTCGCTGAGATTGGTCTTGCCCAGGATGACCGCGCCGGCCTCGCGCAGGCGCCGCACCAGGAAGGCGTCGGTGGCGGGCCTGAAGTCTTTCAAGGCCAGCGAGCCGGCGGAATTGACCATCGGCGTCGCCCCGATGTTGTCCTTGAGCAGGATTGGAATGCCGTGCAGCGGGCCGCGCACCGAATTGGTTTTGCGCTCGACATCGCGCAGGGCGGCTTCTTTCAGTGCATCGGGATTGATCTCTATTACCGCGTTGAGTGTCGGCCCGGCCTTGTCGATGGCGGCGATGCGGTCCAGATAGGCCTGGGTCAGTGTGCGGCTGTCCAATTCTCCGCTCTGCATGAGCTGCTGCAGGTCGGTGATCTCCATTTCTGCGTAGCTGAAGTCGGTGGGATCGTCGCCTTGCGACGCGGACCCGGCCGGCGCGTGGACATCACAGGCGCAAAGCGCCAGCAGAAGGGCAAGCAATGCCGGGGTCCCACGCATCGGTTCTGATCCTGCAAGGTGTGCGAAGGCAGGCTACCCAGCATCGCCCGCACGCGCAATTGCCAGGCTCAGGCGCGCCGCTTTATCAGGTCGCGTGCCAGTACCGCCACCACGACCAGGTTGAGCGCCAGGACCGTCCAGGTATGCCAGCCGCGGTGGTAGTACAGCGCATACAGATCCAGTGGCAGGTAGGCTGCGGTGCCCACGCAGCCAAGCCACGAGGCCCATGCACGGGCGCGCCACAGTCCCCAGCCTTCGATCAGGCGCCAGGCGGCATACAGCGAAACCACCGCTACCGCCAGATGCACGGCGCCCGGGTTGATAGCGTCCAGCAGGGAGGGCAGGGTGCCGTGGTCGGGATCCAGATTGAACCGGGTGATCAGGCTGGCAATCAGGTTGCGCAAAGGCTGCGGCCCCAGCACTTCCAGGCTGGCGGCGGCGATCAGGGCCAGCAGACCCTTCAGGCCCTCGAAGAGGGCCAGGACATGCAAACCCGGATGCGCGCGCGCCGCCGGGTTGTAAGCCGCTTCCGTCATCGCATTGACGAATCAGGCAGCGCGTGAGGCGCGCTTGCGGTCGCTTTCGTTGAGGAATTTCTTGCGCAGGCGAATTTCCTTCGGCGTGACTTCCACCAGCTCATCGTCCTCGATGAAGTCCAACGCTTGCTCCAGCGTGTACTTGATCGCCGGGGTCAACTTGATCGCGTCGTCCTTGCCGGAGGCGCGCATGTTGGTCAACGGCTTCGTCTTGATGGCGTTGACGGTCAGGTCGTTGTCCTTGGAATGGATGCCGATCAACTGACCTTCATACACATTGTCGCCTTCAGCGGCGAACAGCTTGCCGCGTTCTTCCAGCGGGCCCAGCGAATAAGCCGGCGTCGCGCCCGCCGCATTGGCGATCATCACGCCATTCTGGCGCTTGGCAATGGCGCCCTGCTCCTTGGGACCGTAATGGTCAAACACATGGAACAGCAGACCCGAGCCCTGGGTCAGGGTCTTGAACTCGTTCTGGAAACCGATCAGTCCACGCGCCGGAATCATGTAGTCCAGGCGCACGCGGCCCCTGCCGTCCGATTCCATGTTCTTCAGCTGGCCCTTGCGAATGCCCAGCTTCTCCATCACGCCGCCCTGGTGCTGTTCTTCAATGTCGACCACCAGCTGCTCAACCGGCTCCATCTGCTGGCCGTCGATTTCCTTGATGATGACTTCGGGGCGTGACACGGCCAGCTCGAAACCTTCGCGACGCATGTTCTCGATGAGGACCGACAGATGCAGCTCGCCGCGGCCTGACACCAGGAACTTGTCCGGGTCAGAACCTTCCTCGACCTTCAGCGCCACGTTGTGCAGGGTCTCGCGTTCCAGGCGCTCGCGGATCTGGCGGCTGGTGATGAACTTGCCGCCGCTGTGGTCCTTGTTGCCGGCGAATGGCGAGTTGTTGACCTGGAAGGTCATGCTGATGGTGGGCTCGTCAACGGTCAAAGCCGGCAGTGCCTCGGGCGTATCCAGCGCGCAGATGGTGTCGGAGATGCTGAGGTCGGCGACGCCGGAGATCGCGATGATGTCACCGGCCTCGGCTTCCGCGACTTCGACGCGTTCCAGGCCCATGAACCCGAGCACCTGCAGCACCTTGCCCTGGCGCTTCTTGCCGTGACGGTCGACCACGCTGACCGGCATGTTGGTGCGGACCTTGCCGCGCTGGATGCGGCCGACGCCGATCAGGCCGACGAAGTTGTTGTAGTCCAGCTGGCTGACGCGCATCTGGAACGGGCCGTCGGGGTCCACCGTCGGCGCCGGGACGTGCTTCATGATCGCCTCGTACAGCGGGGTCATGTCGCCGTCGCGCGCGGTGTCTTCCAGGCTGGCGTAACCGTGCAGCGCCGACGCATAGACAATCGGGAAGTCGAGCTGCTCGTTGGTCGCACCGAGCTTGTCGAACAGGTCAAACACTTGGTCGATCACCCAGTCCGGACGTGCGCCGGGGCGGTCGATCTTGTTGACCACCACGATCGGGTTGAAGCCCATCGCAAACGC